>NZ_JABXEP010000070.1:0-41363 GCF_013372605.1 Myxococcus sp. AM009 | reverse complement strand
CTCCCTGCCCACCCTCACGCGGCTCGACTCCGGTCAGCTCCTCATCGCGGGCGGCAGCAATCTCGCGACCGCTGAACTGTACGACCCCGTGAGCAACACGTTCCTGCCAACCGGGAGCCTGCCCGTGGTCCGGCGCTCTCACACCGCCACGTTGCTGCGGAGCGGGCAGGTGCTCGCGGTGAGCGGCTTCAATAATGTGGACGGCGAGGTCCCCGGCGCCGACCTCTACGACCCGGTGGCGGGGACGTGGACCGCCGCCGCGCCCCCCCTGGTCCCCAGGCACTACGCCACCGCCACCCTGCTCCCCGATGGCCGCGTCCTGCTCGTGGGTGGCTTCACTGAAATCGGCATCACCACGCATGCCGAGCTCTACGACCCGGTGGCCAACACGTGGACGGCCACGGGCGCCCTGAACTTCCCGCGCAACAGCCACACCGCCGCGCTGCTGCCTGACGGCCGGGTGCTCGTCATGGGCGGCTCCAACGCCGCGCGGGATGCCCAACCCATCTCCGAGCTCTACGACCCCGCCACCGGCACGTGGACCGCCACGACCTCCATGGCGATTGGCCGGGAGAACAGCACGGCGACCCTGCTCCCCTCCGGCAAGGTGCTCACCGCCGGGGGCTTCAGCTCCAATCCGTCACTCACGTTCTACGCGGAGACGGAGACCTATGACCCTGGCGTCCAGGCCTGGTCCGCCGCGGGGACCCTGGGCGGCCCCCGGGTTGACCCGCTGATGGCGCTGCTGCCCACCGGCCGCGTCCTCGTGGTGGGTGGCCGTGACGGAACAGGCACCGCGCAGGCGTCCGCCTCGCGGTATGACCGGACGACGAACGCGTGGTCCCCGACGGCGACCCTCTCCACCGCGCGAGCGGATGCCACGGCGACGACGCTGGCCTCGGGCGAGGTGCTCGTCGTGGGCGGCACGAACGCGGGCGGCGCGCTGAACTCGGCGGAGCGCTACACGCCCGCCACGGACACCTGGGTCCCCACTGCGCCACTCGCTCGCGCGAGGCACCTGCACACCGCGACGCGCCTGCCGGATGGCCGGGTGCTCGTCGTCGGCGGGCAGGACGGCGCGGACGTGCTCGCCTCCGCGGAGCTGTATGACCCGGCCACCCAGGCGTGGACCGCCGCGCCGTCCGTGGCCGGGGCCCGCGCCGCGCACGCCGCCGCCCTGCTGCCGGATGGCCGGGTGCTCATCGCGGGAGGACGCGACGCTGGCGGAGCGGCCCTCGCGACGGCGGAGGTATACGACCCCGCCACCAACACCTGGGCCCCCGGCGCCGGGCTCGCCCAGGCCCGTGAGCGCTTCACGCTGACGCTGCTGCCCTCCGGCGAGCTCCTGGCGGCGGGCGGCGTCGCGGGAGGCGTGGCGCTCACCACCACGGAGCGGTACTCGGCCGCCGCGAACACCTGGACGCCGGACAGCCCGCTGACGCAGGCGCGCTGGCGCCACACCGCCACCCTGATGCCCTCCGGCACGCTCCTGGTCGCGGGCGGCCTGAGCGCGCCCGACACCTACGTGGCCTCGGCCGAGGCCTACGGAGCGCCCTCGCGGACCTGGACCCCCGTCAGCGCGCCCGACGTGCGCGGCGGGGCCGCCGCCGTCGCCTTGCCCTCGGGGGAGGTCCTGCTCGCGGGCGGCACGGCCGTCACCACGGCCCAGCGCTACGACGACGTCCTCGCCCTCCCCGCCTGGCGGCCTGTCGTCACGGCGCCGGAGACGCTCTACCAAACCTGCCCCGCCATCATCGAAGGCCAGGGCTTCCGGGGCATCTCGGGCGCGTCCAGCGGCAGCTACCTGGACTCGCCGACGGACTTCCCCCTGGTGCGCCTGGGCGCCGCCGAGGGCGGCCGGCTCTGGACGCTCCCCGCCACGGACATGTCCGCCACGCGCGCGACGGTGCGGGTGCCCGCGGAGACGCTTCCGGGCCCGTATGCCCTGTCCGTCTTCGCCAACGCCATTCCGGGCGGGCGCATGGTGATGGTGCGCGCCAACACCCCGCCCACCGCGGAGGCCGTGCGCATCGCCACGATTTCCGGCCTCCCTCAAGACGTCACGCTCACCGCGACCGACCCGGACGCGGACCAGACGTTGACGTGGACCATCGTCACGCCGCCCCAGCATGGAACCCTGAGTGGCACGCCGCCGGACCTCCGGTACACGCCCAACGCGGGCTACGTGGGCGCAGACAGCTTCACCTACCGCGTCAGCGACTGCGGCCTGGACAGCAACGAGGCCTCGGTGGACGTCGAGGTGGAGTCAGCAGCGGTCCTGGCCATCACCTGCCCCGAGGACACCGTCCTGGAAGCAACGGGACCGGAGGGCGCCCCGGGCAGCTGGCCGCCCGCCACCGCGACTCCCGGGGACGGAGGGCCGGCCACCATCACCTATGACCCCGAGGAGGGCAGCACGCTGCCGCTGGGGACCACCACCGTCACGGCCACCGCGGAGGACGCCTCGGGCGCGCGGGCCACCTGCACGTTCCAGGTCGAGGTGCGGGACACCACCCCGCCCGCGCTGACGTGCCCCGCCGACCTCCGGACGACCTCCGATGATGCGTCCGGCACGGCGGTGACCTTCGAGCTGCCCGAGGCCACGGATGCTGTCTCGACGCCCTCCGTGACGTCCTCGCCGGCGTCGGGGAGCACCTTCCGGCACGGCAACAACACCGTCACCGTCACCGCCACGGACGCCGCGGGCAATGAAGCCCGCTGCACGTTCCAGGTCACCGTCCAGGCAACGGTCATCTCCATCGCCGGAGGCGGCTGCCAGGCCTCTGGCGGCGGCGCGGCCTCGTCGCTGGCCCTCCTGGTGGTCCTGGCAACGTGGAGCGGGCTGCGTCGCCGCTCGCGTCACGCCTCGCACTGACCCGCACGTCACCCTCTTTCGAGAATGGACTTCACCTTGCGTACACAGGCTCGGAGCTGGGCGCTGGCAGCGCTCATCGCCTCCATCGCGCCCAATGCCCTGGCACAGAGCACCACGGGCGCGCTCATCCCCATCGACCTGGAGCGGCTGCGCTTCACCCCCGCGGCCACGGACTCGATGCTCGTGGACACGGGACACGTGCTCCCCAAGGGCGCCTACCGGCTGATGCTCATGGCCGGCTATGAGCGCGGCATCCTCCTGCTCAAGGGCAGTGATGGGCAGGAGCGCTCCATCATCGACTACCGCGTCTCCGGCTGGCTCGCGGGCGCCTGGTCGCCCGTCGACAACCTGGAGCTGTCCGCGCGGCTGCCCGTCATCATCCATCAGGGCGGCAATGGCGCGGACTCGCTGGTGGGCGTCTCCGCGCCGGACGCCTTCGGGCTCGGCACGCCGGAGCTGGGCGCCCGCTACGCGCTGCTGCGGCGCGAGGCCGGCGACCCCGTCTTCCTCAGCCTGGGCCTGGACGTGGGGACGCCCGGTGGCACCGCGGATGCCTTTGGCCGGCAACAAGGCTGGGCGGGCCTCCAGGTCGCGCCCCGGGTGGCGGTGAGCCGGGAGCTGGGCCCCGTCGTGCTCGGCGCCAGCGCGGGCGTGCGCATCCGCTCCACGGAGAACGAACCCGGCCGAGACTTCGGCACTGAGCTGGAGCAAGGCGTCGTCGTGTCCACGCGCGGCAAGGGCCTGCGCGGCGAAATCGCGCTGCAAGCCGCGGAGTCGCTGGTGGAGTCGGACTTCGCGCTGGAGCTGCTGGGCGGCGTGCGGATGCCCGTGGGTGGCGGCTTCGAGGCCTTCGCCATCGCCGGCCATGGCTTCACGGACATCCCGGGCACGCCGTCCATCCGCGCGGCGGCGGGCATCGCCTGGGCCCATCAGCCGCCCGCTCAAGAGGACGTGTGCCGGAGCGGCCGGAGTCACACGCCGGAGCAGTGCCCCGCGCTGGATGACGACGGCGACACGGTTCCCAACGGGCAGGACCGCTGCCCGCTCGAAGCCGGCCCGCCTGAGAATGACGGCTGCCCGGACACCGACTCGGATGGCGACGGCGTCGTGGACCGCGAGGACGCGTGCCCGAACGAGGCCGGCTCCGCCGAGAACAAGGGCTGCCCGGACACCGACTCGGATGGTGACGGCGTCGTGGACCGCGAGGACGCATGCCCGAACGAGGCCGGCGTCGCCGCCCACCGTGGCTGCCCCGAGCCCAAGCCGGAGCCCGCGCCCCAGGAGCCCGCCACCGAAGCGCCGACGCGGCTGCCCACCGAGCACCACGTCCAGTTCCCGGTGGGCCAGTCGACGCTCTCCGACGAGGAGCTGCGGAACCTGGACGCCGTCGCGGACTACCTGAAGGCCAACCCGGGCGTGTCCCTGCGCATCGAAGGGCACACGGACAGCACCGGCCCCGACGAGCTCAACCGCACGCTGAGCCAGGAGCGCGCGGACGCGGTGCGCACGCACCTCATTCAGCGCGGTGTCGCGTCCTCGCGGCTGACGGCGAAGGGCTACGGGCCCGACCGCCCCCTCACCACCAACGACACGCCCGAGGGCCGCGGCACGAACCGCCGCGTGGAGTTCGTCACCGAGTCCGGAGGCGCGTCACCGGCGCGCTGAGCCTCCGCGCCAGGCTCGCGGCCAGGGTTTGGCGCGTTCGTTCAAGCCCGCCCTCCCCCGCGCTCCTACCCTGGTGATGAAGCTGTCACCAGGAGGAGCCGCATGGGAGCAACCACTTCAAAGCAGGCGCCAGCGTTTCGCGCTGGAATGACAATGACGCGGCGCCTCGCCCAGCTCGCACTCGCATGCTTCGCGGGTGCGCTGGGCTGCGCCACCGCCCCGACGCAGCAAGTCATCTTTCCCTCCGCGGAGCGACAACCCGCGGAGGTTCATCCCCCCGGGAGCGTCCTCATGGTCCTCTCGGCCGCGTCGGAGCAGAAGCTCGCGAATGGAAGCACGCGCCAGACGGGCGTCTTCCTGAACGAGTTCTATGAGCCCTACCGCGCGCTCATCGACGCAGGCTACGACGTGGTGGTCGCGACACCCGAGGGCCGCGCACCGGCGTTCGACCCCGAGGGCATGAACCCTTCGTATTGGAAGGAGCACCCCGAGGCGCTCGCCGAAGCCCAGGCGCTCGTCACGCGGCTCCCTCAGCTGCACGCGCCGCTGAACCTGTCCGAGGTCCGCGCGCGCGCGGACGACTTCCAGGCGCTGCTCATCCCCGGAGGACAGGGCGTCATGGTGGACCTGCTCGATGACGCGGACCTGCACGGCTTGCTCATCCACTTCGGCGCCACGGACCGTCCCGTGGGGCTCGTCTGTCATGCCCCGGCGCTCCTCTCGCGGCTGCCCAAGCCGCAGAGCCCCTTCGTGGGCCGGCGCGTCACCTCGGTCTCCGGCTTCGAGGAGTGGTACATTGAAACCTTCGTCATGGACGCACGCGCCCTGGTTCGTGGGATTGGAGACCAGCTCGACGACGCCGGCTACCGCCATGAGACGGCGTTCCCGGGCCGCTCCCGCGCCGTGCGGGATTGCAACCTGGTGACCAGCCAGAATCCATTCTCGGGTGCCGACTTCAACGTGCACTTCCTCGCCGCGCTGAGCGACTGGCGCAACGCGGGCCGGTGCGCCGTGGACACCGGCGAGCCACCGCGCGCCTCGCGCTGACCAGGAGCAGCCGGACATGGGCGTGGACCAAGGCACCATGACGAGCCCATCCTTGAACGCCCTGCTGAAGGCGGCCGTCGCGCGGACCTACCCGGAGATTCCAACCGAGGGGCGCGACAAGGTCACCGTCCTCCAGGCCGTCATGGAGGCCCATGGCTGGCGGCCGGTGCTGGAGCTCGGCCGCGAGCTGCGGGCCCTCGCGTCCCATCCCGTCCTCCGGGCGCTCGTCGCGGGACCCACGCCCCGGCACGCCGTGGAGCGCTGGACCACCCTGGAGCGCTTCCTTCACTCCCGCCACCGCACGCAACTGCTCTCACACGACCTGGCCCGCGCCCAGATGACGTTGCGACATGTCGCCATCGACGGCGGGGCGATTCTCACCGTCAACGACCTGTTCATCTGGGGGGTGCTCGTCGCGCTCCTGGAGACCGCGGGGCTCACGGCGCTCTCCGTCACGCTCGAGCCCGGAGGCGAAGCGCCCATGGCCATTCATGGCCCCGCCCTGGTGGACGAAACACAGCGCCTGCCCGCCACGACGAACGTCGCGACGTTCCGCTGGAGGTCTGGGGAGCCCCTCCGTCTCCACGAGCCTGCCGCGCCGCGCGAGGGAGCCCCCCGCGAGGTCCGCGAGCGGCTCGAACAGGTGATGCGGGGCGACCTGCTGCACCCCTGGACGCTCAAGGAGACCGCGCAGCGGCTCGCCCTGTCCCGCCGCGGCCTCCAGCGCGCCTTGCAGCAGGAAGGGACCACCTTCTCGCAAACCCTTCAACGCGTCCGCGTCGGCGCGGCACACGCGCTGCTGGCAGACGCACGCCTGACGCTCACGGACGTCGCCTTCTGCACCGGGTTCTCCGACCAGGCCCACTTCACGAGGACGTTCCGCAAGCACAACGACGTCCCACCCTCCGCGCTGCGCGAGCTCGTGCTCACCCGCTCCGTCACGGCGAGTCGGTCAAACAAATTCCCAGGGTGAAAACAACGGTTTCTTGGAAATTCCCAAAAACCAAAAATGCCTGGAAGACCGTTCAGTCTGAAACTATAACGCCCCCCTGAGTTCAACGAGGGGCGTGCATGGGTACGGCGAAAAACAAGCAGCCATTTGAACTGCCAGACTTCTACGTTCCCTGGCCGGCGCGCTTGAATCCCAACCTCGAAGGCGCCCGGGTGCATTCGAAGGCCTGGGCGCGCGAGCTGGGCATCATTGGCCGCCCGAAGGATGGCAGCGCTCCGGAAATCTGGAGCGAGGCGAAGTTCGATGCCATGGACTACGCCCTGCTCTGTGCCTACACCCACCCGGAGACACCGGGCCCGGAGCTGGACCTCATCACGGACTGGTACGTCTGGGTCTTCTACTTCGACGACCACTTCCTGGAGCTCTTCAAGCGCTCCCAGGACATGGTGGGCGCGAAGGCCTACCTGGACCGGCTGCCGTTGTTCATGCCGCTGGACCCGGCGGCCACGCCACCGCCGCCCACCAACCCCGTCGAGGCCGGGCTGCTGGACCTGTGGAACCGGACCGTCCCCAGTCGCACCATGGCGTGGCGGCGCCGGTTCTTCGAGCACACCAAGCACCTGCTGGACGAGTCGAGCTGGGAGCTGAACAACATCAGCGACGGCCGCGTCTCCAACCCCGTTGAATACATCGAGATGCGCCGCAAGGTGGGCGGCGCCCCGTGGTCCGCGAACCTGGTGGAGCACGCCGTCTTCGCGGAGGTCCCGGACCGCGTCGCCGCCAGCCGCCCGATGCGGGTGCTGAAGGACACGTTCTCCGACGCGGTCCACCTGCGCAACGACTTGTTCTCCTACGAGCGGGAGATTCTGGAGGAGGGCGAGCTCTCCAACGGCGTCCTGGTGATGGAGAAGTTCCTGGACATCTCCCCGCCCAGCGCCGCGCAGCTCGTCAACGAGGTGCTCACCTCCCGGCTCCAGCAGTTCGAGAACACCGTCTTCACGGAGCTGCCGTCCCTGTTCGTCGAGTTCGGCCTGAATCCAGTCGAGCAGGCCCAGGTGCTCACCTACGTCCGGGGGCTCCAGGACTGGCAGTCCGGCGGGCACGAGTGGCACATGCGCTCCAGCCGCTACATGAACAAGGGCTCCGGCGGCGCGGGCGGCTTCTTCCTGGGCCCCAACGGCCTGGGCACCTCCGCGGCGCGGCTTCCGCAGTCGCCCACCGCCCTGGGGCTCACCCGCCTCAAGAGCTTCTCCCACGTGCCGTACCAGCCCGTGGGCCCGGTGAACCTGCCGAAGTTCTACATGCCGTACTCCACGAAGCCCAGCCCTCACCTGGACACCTCGCGGCGAGAGTCCAAGGCGTGGGCGCGGCGGATGGGCATGTTGGATGTCCTCCCCGGGGTCCCCGGCGGCTACATCTGGGATGACCACAAGTTCGACGTGGCCGACGTGGCGCTCTGCGGCGCGTTGATTCATCCCCACGCCACCGAGGCGCAGCTCAACCTGTCCGCCTGCTGGCTCGTCTGGGGCACCTACGCGGACGACTACTTCCCGGCCTTCTACGGCCACACCAAGGACATGGCCGGCGCCAAGGTGTTCAACGCCCGGCTGGCGATGTTCGTGCCGGAGGACGCCGGCACGGCGGTTCCGCCCCCCACCAATCCGGTGGAGCGGGGGCTCGCGGACCTGTGGGCCCGCACCACCGAAGGGGTGACGCCCGACTCACGGCGCCTGTTCCGCAAGGCCATCCTGGACATGACGGAGAGCTGGCTTTGGGAGCTGGCCAACCAAATCCAGAACCGCATCCCGGACCCCATCGACTACGTGGAGATGCGGCGCCAGACGTTCGGCTCGGACCTCACCATGAGCCTGTCCCGCCTGGCGCATGGGGATGCGCTCGCGCCTGAAATCTTCCACACCCGGCCCATCCGCAGCCTGGAGAACGCCGCGGCGGATTACGCCTGCCTCATCAACGACGTCTTCTCCTACCAGAAGGAGATTGAGTTCGAAGGTGAGCTCAACAACGGCGTGCTCGTCGTGCAGCGCTTCCTCGACCTGGACCCGGCGCGGGCCGTCCTGGTCGTCAACGACTTGATGACCGCGCGGATGCGGCAGTTCGAATACATCATCGCCAACGAGCTGGAGCCGCTGGCGCGCAGCTTCAACCTGGACGGCAAGGCCCAGGACAAGCTGAAGCAGTACGTCCAGAAGCTGCAGTGGTGGATGAGCGGCGTGCTCATCTGGCACCAGACGGTGGACCGCTACAAGGAGTTCGAGCTGCGCGCGTCCCGCAAGCTGGGCCTGCGCGTCTCCTCGGGCCCCACCGGCCTGGGCACCTCCGCCGCACGCATCGCCTCGCTGTTCTCCAACCTGCGCTCCGGCGCCTGATCTTCCATCCCACTCGAAAGGCCAATCATGTCGAACATCATCAAGCCGGGCGGTGACGCCGAGAAGTCCCAGTTGAGCCTGGGTACGGCCGCGGCGCGCCAGCTGGCGACGACGACCAAGTCCGTTCCGCAGATGCAGGGCATCTCCTCGCGGTGGCTGCTCAAGCTGCTGCCCTGGGTGCAGGTGTCCGGTGGCGTGTACCGCGTCAACCGCCGACTGAGCTACGCGGTGGGGGATGGCCGCGTGACGTTCACCACCACCGGCGCCAAGGTGCAGGTCATCCCGCAGGAGCTGTGCGAGCTGCCCCTGCTGCGCAGCTACGACGACGTCGAGGTGCTGGCGGCGCTGGCCAACCGCTTCGAGCAGAAGACGTACAAGGCCGGTGAGGTCATCACCGAGGTGGGCAAGGAGGCGGACTGCATCGTCCTCATCGCCCACGGCAAGGTGAACATGATTGGCGCCGGCAAGTACGGCGACACCACCGTGCTCGGCGTGCTGGCGGACGGCGACCACTACAGCTACGAGGCGCTGCTGGAGTCGCAGGACTACTGGAAGTTCACGGCCAAGGCCGTCACGGCGTCCACCGTGCTGGTGCTGCAGCAGTCCGACTTCGAGGCCGTGGTGGCTCAGTCGCCCTCGCTGAGCAAGCACATCGAGCGGTTCAAGGCCCGCGCGAAGAAGAAGCAGGACACCACGGGCCAGGCCGAAATCGAGCTGGCCGCGGGCCACACCGGCGAGCCGGTGCTGCCGGGCACCTACGTGGACTACGAGACGTCGCCCCGCGAGTACGAGCTGAGCGTGGCGCAGACGGTGCTCCAGATTCACACCCGCGTGGCGGACCTCTTCAACGAGCCCATGAACCAGACGGAGCAGCAGCTCCGGCTGACGGTGGAGGCGCTGAAGGAGCGCAAGGAGCACGAGCTCGTCAACAACCGCGAGTTCGGCCTGCTCCACAACGCCGACCTCAAGCAGCGCATCCACACCCGCAGCGGGCCGCCCACGCCCGACGACATGGACGAGCTGCTGGCCACCGTGTGGAAGGAGCCGTCATTCTTCCTGGCCCACCCGCGCGCCATCGCCGCCTTCGGCCAGGAGTGCAGCCGCAAGGGCATCTACCCCACCAGCGTGGACTTCAACGGCAACATGGTGCCCGCCTGGCGCGGCGTCCCCATCTTCCCGTGCAGCAAGATTCCCGTCAGCGATTCGCGCACCACGTCCATCATGCTGATGCGCGCGGGTGAGAAGAACCAGGGTGTCGTCGGCCTGCACCCCGGCACCATCCCCGACGAAATCGAGCCCGGCCTCAACGTCCGGTACATGGGCATCAACGAGAAGGCCATCATCAACTACCTGGTCACCAGCTACTTCTCCGCGGCCGTCCTCGTGCCCGACGCGCTGGGCATCCTGGAGAGCGTCGAAATCGGCCGTGGCGAATAGGCCTCCTCCCGCTCGGAGGACGTGAGGGAATCCACATGGCGAATTTCGTGAAGACGGGCGGCGACGACACCCCGCGCCTGAGCCTGGGCACGGCCGCGGCGCGCCAGCTCGCGACGACGACCAAGACGGCCCCGCAGATGCAGGGCATCACCCCGCGGTGGCTGCTGCGCATGCTGCCCTGGGTGGAGGTGACGGGCGGCACGTACCGGGTCAACCGGCGGCTGAGCTACGCGGTGGCGGATGACCGCCTCGTGTTCAGCAACCTTGGCGCGAAGGTGCAGATCATCCCGCAGGAGCTGCTCAAGCTGCCGCTGCTGCGGGGCCTGAGCGGCGACGACGAGGTGATTGCCGCCCTGGCCAGCCGGTTCACCCAGGCGGAGTACAAGGCGGGCGACGTCATCGTGGAGGAAGGCAAGCCCGCCGAGCACGTCTTCCTGCTGGCCCACGGCAAGGCGCGCAAGCTCCGCGAAGGCCCGTATGGCGCGCCCGTCACCCTGGACGTGCTGGCGGACGGCGACCACTTCGGCGACCAGGCCGTGGCGACGTCGGATGACGTCTGGAGCTACACCGTCAAGGCCACCACGCCGTGCACGGTGCTGTCCCTGCCGCAGCAGGCGTTCGAAGAGTTGATTGCCCGGTCCGCCGCGCTGCGCGCCCAGGTGGAGCAGTACCGGGAGCGCCTGAAGAAGCCCCAGGACAAGCTGGGACAGGCCGCCATCCCCCTGGCCGCCGGCCACTCCGGTGAGCCGGACATCCAGGGCGGCTACGTGGACTACGAGCTCGCGCCCCGCGAGTACGAGCTGAGCGTGGCGCAGACGGTGCTCCGGGTCCACACGCGCGTCTCCGACGTGTTCGGCGACCCCATGGACCAGACGGAGCAGCAGCTGCGGCTGACCATCGAAGCGCTGCGGGAGCGGCAGGAGCACGAGCTCATCAACAACCGGGACTTCGGCCTGCTCCACAACGCCGACCTCAAGCAGCGCCTCCACACCCGCAGCGGGCCGCCCACGCCCGATGACCTGGACGAGCTGCTCAGCCGGCGCCGCAAGTCGCGCTTCTTCCTGGCGCACCCGCGCACCATCGCGGCGTTCGGCCGGGAGTGCACCCGCCGAGGCGTCTATCCGACGCCCGTCGAGGTCCAGGGCACGCCGTGCATGGCCTGGCGCGGAGTCCCCCTGCTGCCGTGTGACAAGCTCCCCATCACCGAGCAGCGCACCAGCTCCATCCTCGTGCTGCGCACCGGCCAGGAGGACCAGGGCGTCATCGGTCTGCGCCGCACCGGCCTGCCGGACGAGGTCGAGCCCGGCCTCTCCGTGCGCCGCATGGACGTCACGGACAAGGCCATCACGAACTACCTGGTCAGCACCTACTTCTCCGCGGCGCTGCTCATCCCCGATGCGCTGGGTGTGCTGGAGAACGTGGAGCTCGGAGGCTGATGTTTCAGAAGCTGACACGGCGGGTCCGGGCGCGCTGCCTGGACTCGCTGTGTCGCTTGAAACATTCGCATGCAGCGCATCTCAGTCCGGCGGGACTGAAGAATTCCAATACTGAAACATGTAAAGACACCGTCTCCGCTCGGTTTGGCGTGGACGTGACTTGGATGAGCCGTGAAGGCGTGATTGGTTCCGCGCTCCCCTTCACCCCTGAGAGGTTCTCATCCATGCGGAACATCTTCGCCACGACGGCCGCCCTCGCCTCCCTCATGCTGATGGGCCCGGTGGCCTGTGGCAGCGGCACGCCCGAACAGACGCAGCCGACCGCCGAGCAGCAACAGAGCTTGAAGGCCACGGGCACGGGTTGCAGCGCCGACTCGGAATGCGCCAGCGGGCTGTGCTGGACGGAGGCCGACTCGTACCCCACCTACAACCCGTATTGGATTCGCGCGGACAGCTGCACGGAGGAGTGCGGTGGCCCTGGCGACACGTACTGCCGTGAGCTCGCGGAGGAGTACAACGCGCCCTATCCCGAAAACGCCCGCTGCATCAGCGCCCGCGGCGTCTACGACAACAACCCGTATGACCACTCCGTCTACCTTTGCGACATGGTGGCCGTTGGCCTGGGCAAGGTCCACTGGGTGGAGTGACGCCGCAACCGCCGTCAGCCGCCTGGAGGGGCTCGCGCTCCAGGCGGCTGTTGCCTCCGCGTCCGTCAACGAGCGGACCGGGTTGATTCACTTCGCGTGACGGAACATTGTCCGCGCCATGAGCACGAAGGACTCCGTTCAGAGCATCCTCGCCGTGGTGGAAATCGGCGCTCCGCTGGCCGTGGGCATCCTCCAGGGCATCCTGGTGCTGAAGTTCGTCAAGCCGCGGCTCCTGGCGCGGATGGGTGGGCTGGCCAGCGTGGTCCACTCCCGGGCCAACACCCTGCTGAGCGTGGTCCAGATGATGGTTCTCCTGGGCGTGGTGGTGGCCTGCAGTGCCGCCTACGCGCCGCGGACGCTCGCCTGGCTTCTGGAACGTGACCTCCTCCCATTCGAGCCCACGCCGCTCGTGCTGCGCGTCGCCGCCGTCATCGCCGCCTACTTGAGCGGAGCCAACCTGGTCCACCTGACCACGGCCCTGTCCAGCGAGCAGGCGTCGAACACGCTGGAGCCCATGCCGCTCAGCGACCGGCGTCCGTGATGACGCGCTCGATGAGCGCCAGCATCGCGGCGCGGTAGGCCTTGGCGTCCCCGCCGGTGCTGATGGCCAACGCGGCGCGGTCGAAGGCGGCGGACAGCAGGCTGGTGAGCGCGGGCACCAAGGGCCCATCGCCCAGCACGGCGGCGAGCCCCTCCCGCAGCGAGCCCGCGGCGGAGGCCTCATCGAGTGCCATCATCTCCGCATGGCCGAACACCGCCGGCCCCTCCACGAGCAGCAAGCGCGTGCGGCCGGGGACGGCCATCGCGTCGAGATAGGCCAGGCTTCCAGCGATGAGCGCCTCACGCGCGCCCAGGGCCGGCGGCGTTGCCCGGTCAATGGCACGGCGCAGCTCGGCGAATTCCCGCTCGAGCACCGCCCGCAGCAGCGCCTGCTTGTCCTCGAAGTGGTGGTAGAGCGCCCCCCGCGTCACGGCGGCGCCGGCCACCACCTCCGGCGTCGACGTCTGCGCGTACCCCTTTTCCACGAACAGCGCCCGGCTCGCGCCCACGAGCGCCTGCCGCGTCGTCGCGCTGCGCTCATCGTTGCTTCTTCGCGCCCTCGCGTGCATACATACAGCCTGTATGTTGATTCATCGAAAGACAAGCCCGAAGGAGAGAGGGAGCCCGTGAAAATCACCAGTTACTACCCGGTCATCATGACGAACGACGTCGCGGGGACGGCGGCGTTCTACACGGCGCACTTCGGCTTCAGCCCGCGCTTCACCAGCGACTGGTACGTCCACCTCCAGTCGGACGATGCCGAACATGTCGCGCTGGCCATCCTCGACGGACGGCACGAGACGGTGCCGACGGTGGCCCGGGGCACGGTGGCGGGGACGATTCTCAACTTCGAGGTCGAAGACCCGGACGCCGTCTACCGGGACGTGCAGGCGGCCGGCCTGCCCATCCACCTGCCGCTGCGGGACGAGGCCTTCGGCCAGCGGCACTTCATCACCGCCGACCCGAACGGGGTGCTCATCGACGTCATCAAGCCCATTGCGCCGAGCGAGGACTTCGCGAAGCAGTACGAGGCCAACGCGCTCCCCGTCGGGTGACGACCGGGGCCGGAAGCCGTTGCGGAAGCCCATCCCAGCCTACTGGGCCCGGAGCGGCCCCCGGAACCCGCTCGGCTCCGCGCTCACCGCGGTGTTTCCCGCGAGCATTCCCCTCGTGAAGAAGGGGGACTCGAAGAACACGTAGGGGCTGAAGAGTTCGGGGCGACTCGCGACCTCCAGCCTCGCGGAGAGCTCGGGCGGCAGCGTGAAGTCCAGCGCGTGCAGGTTGTCCTCCAACTGCTCCAGCCTGCTCGCGCCGATGATGGTGGACACGACGCAGGGACGCGTCGCCACCCAGTTGAGCGCCACCTGGGCGGGCGAGCGCTCCACCTCTTTCGCCACCGAGACAAGCGCCTCGACGATGGGCCAGGGGCGCTCCTGCAGGAACTTGTCCGCCACGGGGTTTCCGCTGGCCAGCAGCGCATGGGCGCGCCCCTCGCCCTTCGGCTGGGCTCCCTCGCGGGTGTACCGTCCTGTGAGGAGTCCCCCGGCCAGGGGGCTCCAGGGGGTCAGGGCGGCGCCCAGCGCGAGCGCGGCGGGGAGGTGCTCGCGCTCGACATTGCGCTCCGCGAGCGAGTACTCCAGTTGCAAGGCGGCGACCTTCTCCCAGCCGTTGCGCTCCGCCAGGGTTTGCGCGCGCGCGAAGTACCAGGCCGGCACGTCGGAGAATCCGATGTAACGCACCTTGCCCTCGCGCACGAGGCCGGTCAGCGTCCCCATCACCTCCTCCACGGGCGTCAGTCCATCCCAGACGTGCAGCCAGTACACGTCCACGTAGTCCGTCTTGAGGCGGCGCAGCGAGCCTTCGAGCGCGGACAAGATGTGTTTGCGACTGTTTCCGCCGGCGTTCGGATCCCCCGGCGACACGTTGGCGGAGAACTTGGTGGCGATGACCGCCCGCGCCCTCCCGCCGTGCTCCGCGAAGTAGTCGCCGATGATGCGCTCGCTGGAGCCGGAGGTGTACGCATCCGCCGTGTCGAGGAAGTTGCCACCCGCCTCCAGATAGCGCGTCAGCAGGCGGTGCGCGTCCTCGCCGCGCATGCCCCAGCCCCAATCGGTGCCGAAGTTCATGGTGCCCAGCGCCAGCGGGCTCACCCGCAGGCCCGTTTGACCGAGCAGGTGGTACTTCGCCAAGGACTCAATCGTCCGCGTCGACATGGTGGTGCTCTCCATTCGTCGTGATGGGCCGTGCTCCCCATCGCCCAGCCAGGAATAGAGGCGCGCCCCCATGAAGGCAGCCCGCTTCTTGCGCCTGTTGACGCTCACCGGGAGCGCAGGCCGGCTGACGGGCTCGGTGCGTGACGTTCTTGGGCGCAATCCTACGCATCAGCCCTCGCGCCCGGCGGGCCGCACATGGCCTCAGGCACGACAGCCACGAAAAAACTGTGTTTCGCGCGCTCCCACTCAATGACCTCTCATGAACTGAGAACGACGATTGTTTCTCGGATTCACCACACCTGAGCGTCCCCAGACCACCACACGGAGTATGAGACGCCGGCAAAATCCACCCCTCCGATTCCACTCTGAGCGCGGTGGCGAATCTCATCGAAAAGACACAGGCGATTGTTTATACGTGCATGCACTTTTGATGCAGTCCTGGAGGCTTCGCTGAAGCGCTCGCACACCCGGGTATTTCCCACGCACGTCCTGTACTGGCTCGCCGCTGGCTTCGCCCTGATTTACCTGGTGGCCGCGGCATTTCTCTCGTTCGGCAAGATTTACCTGCTCCCGCAGGACTTCATCAAAGAGCTCTTCCGCTACCAGGCCGCGCCCATCGTCCTGCTGGCGGGCATCCCCTGCGGCATCTACTTCATCTTCTGGCGCGCCAGCGACTTGTTCGCCTGGGTGTCCGCGCCGCCCAAGCTGGTGGTGGACGAGGAGTGCCTGCGCTCGGGCGACACGCGCATCGCGTGGCGGAACGTGAGCGCCATCATCACGGTGCAGAACCACGACCGGCTCATCCTGCGCCACCGCGGGGGCACCTACCGGCTGCGGCTGAACCTGTGGAGCGACGCGGACGAGCTTTACGGCCACGTGACGGACCACGTCGTGGAGGTGCTGCTGCAGGGCGTGCACCGGCAGGTCGACGCCGGCAAGTCGGTGCAGTTCGGGCCGCTCACGCTCAGTGGCGCCGGGCTGACGCACAAGAAGCGGCTGATGCGCTGGGATGACATCGAGAGCATCCGCTTCCAGGACGAGTTCGACCAAGGCGTGTCCACGCGCGAGCTGATCATCGCCGCCCAGGGCAAGCCGCTCAAGATTGACGAGGCCCGCATCGTCAACGCCCCCGTCCTCCTGGCCTACCTGTCGCAACGGCTGGCCGCCTGACTCCCCTTTCCCCTCACAGGTTACACGTCATGGAAATCTACAGCTCCTCGCAGAACAAGCAGAAGACGCAGAAGCCGCGCGAGGTCTACTACTCGCGCACGAAGCTCATCATCGGCGCGGTGATCTGGACGCTGGCCACGGCCTTTTTTGGCGCGCTCACCTCCCGGCTGACGGACAGCCTGGGCATCATGGCCCTCTGCGGGGCGATTACCCTTTGCATGCTCTGGATGCTCTACGGCTGCATCAAATCGCTGGGCAACCTGGACAAGCCCGCGCTGATTATCGGCCGGGATGGCATCCGCTTCGAGGACGGCCTGCTGATTGAATGGGCCGACATGACCGAGAATACCTATATCAGCCAGTCTTATATGGGCATTCCCACGATCAAGCTGATTCAAATCAAGACCACGCTGGAGAAGCCCAAGGTCAAGAAGATGCGCGTGGCGGCGCTCGACATCGACAGCGACGAGTACCTGGAGCTCTGCGACACCTACAGCCAGCACTCGGCGCAGGCCCCCGCCAGGGCGTAGCAAGAAACCTGGCACCGTGCCGGCATGAAGGCCGGCACGGCGCCATCAGGCCGTGAAGCGCTCGACGAGCAACGCCAGGCGCTGACGCAGCACGCGCGCCGTGGGCACGTCGGCCAGGAGCCCGTCGACGGCCAGCATGAACACCTCGGCGAGCGGCCGTGACGTCAGGACAGCCTGCGTGTACTTGAGCCAGCGTCGGCGGCGTCTCGCCTCGACCTCCGGCAACAGCCGCTCGCAGGCGGCGTAGAACTCGGACGCCATTGGCGCCCCCACCATCAGCGCCCACGGCTCCAGGAGGATGATTTCGTACACCTGGAGCAGCTTGTCGCGCGCGGAGCCCGGACCCGCCAGCACCTGCTCCACGCGGGGGTAGCGCGCCTCGAACAGCGCGTCGAAGACGGCCGCGAAGATGTCCTCCTTGTTCTTGAACTTCAGATACAGGAGCGGCCGCGACAGGTTCGCCCGCTTCGCGATGTCATCCAGGGACGTCTTCGCGTAGCCGAAGCGCAGGAAGCACTCCAGGGCGGCATCGACAATCGCCGCCCGGCGCAACGCATCACGCTCATCGCTCCTGGTTCCCGCCATGCGGAACAAATTGACAAAAATGACCTATATCGTCAATTCATCACCGCACAACGGCGAGCGTGGGTGGACGGCATGACGTGGCGCAGAAGGCTGGCGTATGCGGCACTGGGGACGGCGGCGCCGCTGGCCGTGCTGCTGACGGTGGTCGCCATCGAGGCCTGGCCGGCGCTGGGCCAGGCCGCGGACGGCGCGCGGCGGGCACGCATGGAGCGCTCGCCCCAGTGGCGGGACGGCCACTTCGACAACCCGCAGCCCCTGCGTAATGACGCCTGGGGTTCCATCGCGAGCATGTTCAGCGCCAGCCCCGACGTGAGCCCCGCCCAGGGCGCGCTGCCGGCGGTGGCGCTGGACGGGAGCGCGTTCGGCGCGCCGCCCGCCACCGGCCTTCGCGTCACGTGGTTCGGACACTCGACGTCGCTCGTGGAGCTGGACGGTCAGCGCATCCTCATCGACCCGGTGTGGAGCGAGCGCGTGTCCCCCTTGAGCTGGATAGGACCGCGCCGCTGGTACGCCCCGCCCCTTGCGCTGACGGCGCTGCCCGCCGTTGACGCGGTCGCCATCTCCCATGACCACTACGACCACCTGGACCATCAAACGCTGCTGGCGATGAAGGACTGGGACACATCCTTCATCGTGCCGCTCGGCGTCGGCGCGCACCTGGTGGGCTGGGGCATCCCCGAGTCGCGCATCATCGAGCTCGACTGGTGGGAGCGCGCACGCGTGGGGGCGCTGGAGGTCGTCTGCACCCCCGCCCGCCATGCCTCGGGCCGGACGGGCATCGACAAGGACGCGACGCTGTGGGCGGGCTTCGCGTTCCTGGGCCCCACGCACCGCGTGTACTACTCGGGCGACACGGGCCTGTTCCCCGCCATGAAGGACATTGGCGAGCGGCTGGGGCCCTTCGACCTGACGATGATTGAGGTGGGCCAGTACCACAGCGCGTGGCCCGACTGGCACATCGGCCCCGAGCAGGCCGTCACCGCGCACCAGTGGGTCCGGGGCCGCGTGCTGCTGCCGGTGCACTGGGGCCTGTTCACCCTCGCGCTCCACGGATGGACGGAGCCCATTGAACGCGTGCTCGCGGCGGGTGAGGCCGCGGGGGTGAGTGTCATCGTCCCGAGGCCGGGTGAGCGCGTCGAGCCCGGTGCGCCGCGCTCCCTTGAGCGCTGGTGGCCTTCCCTGCCGTGGAACACGGCGGTGCAGGACCCCATCGTCTCCACCCAGTTGGACTGACGTCGCGGCCGCCTGACTTCAGGCGCCCCTCACGGGCTACGACGTGTGCAGCTTCGGCCTGGGCGTGTCGTCGGCGGGAAAGGGCGACCGAGCGTCCACCCCCTGGCGGGCCGGGCGCCGACCCACCGTGCGCTGACGTCCGCTTGGCGCCTGCTCCCTGAATCCGAGGAGCGCGCGCAGGTGGCGCTGTGTACGGTTGTGTCAGGCCCATGACCAGCGCACCGCCACCGCCCCCCCCAAATCCTCTCCGACGTGAGCATCGGCCCCGACGTCGCGGCGGTCGGTCGCATCGAGGCCATCAAGTCGGTCCTCCGGGTGCTGACGCAGACGACAGGCCTGCGGCTGGCCGTCGTCGCTCGCGTCACCGCGGAGGCCTGGACCTGCTGCGCCGTGCTGGACGAGATGAACTTCGGCCTGAAGGCGGGCGACACGCTGGAAATCACCACCACCTTCTGCAACACCGTGCGCAGCACGCTGGCGCCGCTGCTCGTCACCCACGCGAGCCAGGACCCACGCTTCAGGGACCACCCCGCCCCCAGGATGTACGGGGTGGAGAGCTACATCGCGGTGCCGCTATACCGGAAGGACGGGACGTACTTCGGCGTGATGTGCGCGCTGGATGCGAACCCCGCCGCCCTGTCCGAGGACAAGCTGGAGATCTTCCGTCACCTGGGTGACCTGGTGGGCCATCAGCTCGAACAGGAGGATGCGCTGAACGAGCGTGACGCCCGCCTGCTCGGCGCCCACGAGGCGTCCCTGCTGCGCGAGCAACTGATTGGCATCGTCAGCCACGACCTGCGCAATCCGCTCAATGCCATCTCACTGGCCGCCGCGACGATGATGCGGCTCGAGGAGCTGGATGAGCGGAGCCGGCGAGGGCTCCGCCGCATCCTCGACGCCTCGGACCGCGCCCACCGGCTCATCCGAGACCTGCTGGACTTCACCCACGTCCGCACGGGCATGCCGCTTCCCATCAACCCCCAGGCCGCGGACCTGCACCAGCTCATCCGGCAGGTGGTGGATGAAGTGCAGCTCACGGCCCCGGAGCGCGAGCTGGACGTGGTGCACGCCGGCGACGCGCGCGGGACGTGGGACCCGGACCGCATCGCCCAGGTGCTCACCAACTTGTTGGCAAATGCCATGCAGTACAGCCCGTCCGACTCCCCCATCCGCGTGGAGGCGCGCGGCGAGGCGCAAAAAGTCGTCCTGAGCGTGAGCAACGTGGGCGAGCCCATTCCGGTGGGGCTGCTGCCCACCCTCTTCAAGCCGATGACGCGAGGAACCACCACCGTCACGGAGCGCCGCAGCGTGGGTCTGGGCCTGTTCATCGTGGAGCAGGTTGCACGCGCGCATGGGGGCCAGGTGGAGGTGGTGTCCACCGCGGAAGCGGGCACTACCTTCCGGGTCCACCTGCCACGAGGCGCCTGAACGCTGCGGCCCGCCAGCCTGCCGGCCGAGTTGGCGCCTGCCCGCCCGTCAGGCGCAGGTGCCCTTCCCGACGCCAGGAAGCACCTTGAGCGCGGGAGAGAGAGGGCGGATGAACCGACGACTCAGTGCGCTTGTCCGAAGAGACCCGGCCGAAGTCCAGGGCGCGTATTTCCTGCTGAAGGGCCTGTTGCCCTGGCTTCAGCCGAAGCGAGTCACGCGGCTCACCGGCCCCATCCGCGAGGGCTGGTTGATGAAGACGGTGGGCGGGCTCGCCGGCACGGTGGGCGCGACGCTCCTGTCCGCGCACCGCCATGGCCGCGTCACGCCGGAGCTTCGGAAGCTGGGCATCTGGAGCGCGCTCACGCTCCTGGTGGTCGACGTCTCCACGTATGCCACGCACCGGAAGCGGCGCTCCGCCGTCTTCCTGGCCGACGCGGCCGTCCAGGCCGCGCTGCTCGCGGCGCAGTGGTACGCGTGCAGCCGCATGCCGGTGGTCATCGACGCACGCGCCGGTGGCCTTCGCGACCCGTCACGGTACGGCGCGGGCGAGCATGGACGGTGGAACATCCTCCCTGGCGAGTCACGCGACGCGGCCGGCAATCGAGACATCGTCGCCGAAGGCTCCATGTCCTCCTTTCCCGCCAGCGACCCGCCTTCCTACATGGGCTGACGGCTTCGCCCCTGTGCCTCCCGGAGCGGGCGGTGTAAACGGGAGCGCGTGAGCGAGCGCTGGGAGCGGCGGTTCCGCCGAGAGGTGAAGGAGCTGGACGCCGCCCTGCGCGGCGTCCTGTCCCGGAGACAGTCCGACGAAGAACTCCGTGCCGCCCTCGAGGAGCTGGCGCGCCGCCCCGCCTTCTCGTCCTTCACCTGGCTGTGGGGGCCTGCCCTCAACGCCAGGGACCGCGTCCGCTTCCGCCCCCTCATGCTGTCCTGCTTCTCGCCCAGCAGCATCACCGCCGCGGGGAAGTGGGTGAACCCCTGGACGGGGGAGAACGCCGCCGCGCTGGAGGCCTGGCGCTCCGACGCGGACCGCGCCGACGACGTGGAGCTGTTCCGCCGCCTCCAGGCCTGGAAGCTGGCGGGCCTGCGCGGCCCCCAGCAGATGGAAGCCTGGCGAACGGAGGTGGTGCGGCGTGTCCGGGAAGCACCCACGCGCGCGGCGCGGCACACCGAGCTCGCCAAGATGGACCTCGGCTGGGGGCGGCTGGACGAGCCCACCGCCCTGGCGCTGGATGAACGGGACGCGGAGGCCGCCCGGCCCTTCATCCTGGCGCACCTGCCCTGGAACAGGCCCCATGAGCGCTCGTCGCCATGGAACACGCTGCGCGAGCGCGCCCAGGCCCGGGGGGACGCGGCCCTGGCCTCCGCCCTCTACCGGCGGCTGGTGGATGAGCCCACGTGGCGCCGCGATGCCCTGGCGCTCGCGCGCACCGTGCAGGCGCCAGCCGCGCTGGTCACCGCGCTGAAGGAGCACCACCCGGAGACCCCCATGCCGGGCGCGGCGCAGCTCTTCGTGGAGTTGGCGGAAGCGCGCGGGCGCGATGTGGCGCCTTACCTGCTCGGCCACCTGCAGGCGGTGTTTCCCCGCTGGGGCGTGCTCGGACGGAAGAACGCGAAGGGCTTCCCGGACCTGCTGGCGCTCGCGCGGGCGCGCGATTGGGACGACGTGTGGGGCGCGCTCCTGCGCACCTCCGCCACCAGTGAGACGTATGACGCGGAGGTGCGGCGGCTGGCGCGGGACAGCGCGTCGCCTCCGGCCCGGACACAACGTCGGCTGCTCCAACTCGCGGGCGCGGGGGGTGAGTGGAATCTCCCCGGCCTGGGCCTGGCCCGGGTGCTGCCGCTGACGGACGCCACCGCCACCGCCCTGTACGCGCGCTTTCCGGAGCTGGTGCGAGGCCCCTTCCGGATGCACGTCGCCTCGGGCTGGCGCGCCGCGTACCCCAAGCTGGTGATGCGCGCGCTGGAGGCGAACGACGAGGACCTGCTGGACTTCCTCGCCAGCCGCGCCGCCATGCACACCCCGGCGGCGGGGAGCGCGAAGGAGTGGGAGCAGGTGCTCGACGCGCTGGCCGCGCACTACGAGGCCTTGCCGAAGGAGGGCGGCGTCTTCGCCCGTCGCGCCGCCAACGCGCTGGGCGCCCTGCCCGCCTATTCCATCTGGAACTTCGACGCGCTGCTGGAGAAGAACCGGCTGGCGCGGCTGTTCTTCCTCCGCTCGGATGACTTCTACCTGGCCGAGCCCCGCGCCGTGCGCGACCTGCTGGAGGCGCCGCAGATTCACGTCCAGGCGCTGGCCTTCCGCCTGCTCGGCCGCGACTGCGCGGAGGCCCGCGAGGTGGCCGCGCGGAACCTGGACCTGCTCCAGGCCACCCTGCTGAGGCCCCTGCACCGGCGCACGCGTCACGCCGCCTTCGGCGCGCTGGCCAACGCCGCCGCCCACGGCGTGGAGGCCGCCCGCGTGCTGGTGCCGCGCGTGCGAGCCGCCTTCGCGCTGCCGGACTCGCGCTATCCCAAGGAGTCGCTGATGGCGCTGCTGGCCCACATGCTGACGCGCTGGCCGGAGCTGCGAAGCCCCGCGGAGGTCCCCCACGTCTTCGGCCCGCCCGCGAAAGGAGACGGCGCATGACGGCCTCCAGCTTCCTCTACGCCACGCCCTCCGTGTTCGAGTCCACGCGGGAGCGCGCGCGGCTCAGCCTGTCCGCGGACGCGAACCGCCCCGTGCGCTTCCACGCCCGCGTGGCCCGGGACGTCCTGTCCTTGCGGCTCGCGCTCCAGGCGCTCGGCGGGCTCATCTGGCAGTCGGACGCGTGGAACGAGGCCTGGGGCGGGGGGCTGCTGGACCCGCTCATCACCGTGCATCCCGACCGCGTCTTCTTCGAGGCCTTCAGCCAGGACCAGAGCGCCTACGGGCTCGTCATCGTGGACCGCGGCCTCTTCGAGCCCGAGGGCGAGGTGCGCTGCGGCACCACCAACGTGGACTTCACCGCCTGGCTGTGGGCGGCGCTGGCGGAGCTGCGCTCCACCCGGGAGACGCACCTGCGCATCGGTCCGGAGGGGCTCGACGTGCGCACCACCGGCGCGGGCGGACGCTTCGAGCAGAAGGTGGACGTCCCGGAGCCCTGGGTGCGTGGCCTGCTCCAGCTCCAGGGCGGCATGGCGATGCCCGGCACCCGCCTGACGGCGCGGCCGGTGGACCTGCTCGCCGCGGTGCGCTTCCTCTGCCACACCAAGGCCAAGGTGTCACCGCGCGCGCTGCGCTACGAGTTGCACCCGGGCGAGGACGCGCGGCTGATGCTGGAGCCATGGGAGCACCCCGTGCCCTTGAAGGGCGCGGCCCACGGCTACACGGCGCCTCGCATCATCCGGGCCTGGGGCCGCAGGCGGCTGCGGCTGCTGGAGCCGCTGCTGCCCTACGCGGAGCGGGTGGACATCTACCTGAAGGGCCGCGCGCTGCCGCACTTCTACGTCGCGCACCTGCCCGGCGGCGTGCGCTTCCTGCTGGGCCTGTCCGGGTGGACGGCGAACCACTGGACGAACACGGCGGGCATGGACCTGCTGCTGGAGCCGACGCGCGACGCCGCGCTGGCGGAGCGCGTGCTCGGGGTGCTGCGCGAGCGCTTTCATGCCTCGACCGAGGACGTCGCCGCCGCCCTGGGCGTGGAGACAGCGCAGGCCGCGGGGGCCCTGGCGGCGCAGTGCGCGGCGGGACGCGCCCTCTTCGACGTGGAGGCGCGGCGCTGGCGCCACCGCGAGCTGTTCGCCACGCCGGTGGACATGGGCCGCCTATACCCCCCTGACGCCCGCCGCGAGGAAGCGGCGCGCCTGGAGGCCGCGGGCGAGGTGGAGCTGATGTCCGCGGCGCCACGAGAGACTCGCAAGGTGCGCACGCTGCCCACGCCGGAGGGGCCCGTCACGCGCGAGGTGGTCCACCGGGACTGGGTGGTGCATGGCCGCGCGGGCGCTCAGTCAGGCCTCGAGCTGGTGATGAACGACGAGGACCGCCTCCTCTTCGGCCGGTGCGGCTGCGAGTACTTCAGCGAGCACCTGCTGAACCAGGGCCCCTGCGCACACCTGCTCGCGCTCAGCCGCCTGGCGCGAGCGCGGCGCCGGGAGCGCAGCAGCTCCGAGCCCGCCTCGGCGGACGCGCTCGCGGCCCGGGCGGCGGAGGCGGACGCGCGACGGCAGCAGGCGGACGCGCTTGACCCGGGAGACGACGAATGACGATAACGGCAGGTGCTCTCGGGAGAGGCCAGGGCTCGCAGATGAGCCATGAGTACCGCGGTGCTTCGCCGCGGGGGTGTTCTGTCCCCATCTCTTCGCCAGGGTCCCAGCGTACGCAACGCAGGGAGCCCCGGGTCCAACGCCTCGCAGGTCGTCCCCTGGCCTCTCCCGGAGCACCATGAGCTGGTTCGACACCACCCTCTCCCGGCTCAAGGGGTTGTTCAGGCGCCCCGTGACGCGAAGCACCACCGGGCTGGACGTACCGCTGGATGCCCACGGCCGTCCCCAGGACGTGGTGAGGGAGACGGTGTCCACGTCGGGCCCCCTGAAGCCGGGGCACCTCAGACAGCTTCGCCGGGATGCGCGGCTGCTCCCCAAGGGCAGCCGCCGCTACACCCCAGGCCGGAAGAAGTGGATGGAGGCCGCCGAGGCCCGGCGGCTGTTCTCCGCCACGCTGCGCACGCGCAACCGGAACCTGCGGGACTTGCTGCCCGACGAGGCCCAGCTGGCGCGCTACGGACTGCCGGTCTGGCGCACGGAGGAGGACGTGGCCGCGGCGCTGGGCGTCTCGGTGGGCGTGCTCCGTCACTACAGCATCCACCGCCCGCGCGAGCGGGTGCGGCACTATGTGACCTTCGCGGTGCCCAAGCGCTCCGGAGGCGTCCGGCTGCTGCACGCGCCCAAGCGGCGACTGAAGGCCCTGCAACGCCGGCTGCTGGCGCTCCTCGCATCGAAGCTGCCCGTGAGCCCTCAGGCCCATGGCTTCGTGCCCGGCCGCTCCATCAAGACGGGCGCCATGCCACACGTGGGCCGGCGCGTGGTGCTGAAGCTGGACCTGAAGGACTTCTTCCCCTCCGTCACCTTCGCGCGGGTGCGAGGGCTGCTCATCGCCCTGGGCTACGGCTTTCCCGTGGCGGCCACGCTGGCGGTGCTGATGACGGAGTCCGAGCGCCAGCCGGTGGAGCTGGAGGGCACCCTCTTCCACGTCCCGGTGGGCCCGCGCGTCTGCGTGCAGGGCGCCCCCACGAGCCCCGCCCTGTGCAACGCGGTGCTGCTGCGGCTGGACCGGCGGCTGGCGGGACTGGCGCGTCGGTACGGCTACACGTACACGCGCTACGCGGATGACCTCACCTTCTCCGGCGACGACGTCGCGGCGCTGGAGCGAGTCCGCGCGCTGGCCGCGCGGTACGTGCAGGAGGAGGGCTTCGAGGTCAACCGCGAGAAGACCCGCGTGCAGCGCCGGGGCGGTGCCCAGCGCGTCACGGGCGTCACCGTGAATACGACGCTGGGCCTGTCACGCGAGGAGCGGCGGCGGCTCCGGGCGATGCTGCACCAGGAGGGACGCGCGGGGGACGGCGAGGCACGCCGCGCGCACCTCGACGGCCTCCTGGCCTACGTGAAGATGCTCAACCCGGAGCAGGCGGAGCGGCTCGCTCGCCGGCGCAAGCCGCGCGGGACGTGAGCGCGGGCTCAGCTCCGGATGGGCCAGGGCCTGTCGCGCATCCCGGCCTCCCAGTTGTCGTGACGGCCGTCCCAGTACATGACCTTGAGCGCACCGGGGTCCACGTCGTCCAGGCACTGGATGTTGACGGACCGGAACTCCCCACCGAGCTCCTCGACGAACCCGGCGGCGAAGCAATGGATGCCGCAGTGCTTGCAGAACGAGCGGTAGTTCGGGCTCGAGCCCCTCCGGAACTCCCCCAGGTGTTCGGCGCCCGCGGTGACGCGGAAGTCGCTCGGCTTCGGGTAGGCCTGCGCGCCGCCCACCTTGGTGCAGATGGTGCAATTGCAGCGGCTCACGGGCTCCGACAGGTCCATCTCGGCCTCGAAGCGCACGGCGCCACAAAGACATCCCCCGGTGTAGTGCTGCAGCTTGCTGTCCTTCGTCATGACGGAACCTCCCCGAACGGGTGAACCAACGCCCCCAGGACTAATCCGCTCGAATGACAGGGGTATGTCAGGTATCCGCCGGCCGCCTCTCCTCCGTGAATCCCCGCGCTTCGACCTCTTGCGTCACGCCCCCGCAGACGCAGAGTCACTGGCAGTCGCAACTCAAGGTGGAATCCAGCCTGCCCGCTCGCCGCTGAAAGATGACACTTCCTACCTCGGCGTGGTAACCGGACTCTCCCCTCGTTGGTGGTCAAACGGTGTGCGCTCACGCCCGGCCACCAGCCAGGGTGGTCGCTGTGCACCTCGTGGCCGCCCTGACTACCGCAGGAGAACGAGACATGAGCGTCATGTCAAACGCAGCACTGGCGCTGTCCACAGGTCGCCGGTACCGTGCCTACACCACGCGACACCTGGACGAGCTGACGACTCGGGCCGGGCTCTCCGCGGACGAACGGCTCGCGGTGCAGGCGGTGGCGCACGTGCTGCCCTTCCGGACCAACAGCTACGTCGTGGACGAGCTGATTGACTGGGACGCCGCACCCGCCGACCCCATCTACCGGCTCGTCTTCCCGCAGGCGGACATGCTGCCCGCGGATGACGTGGCGCGCATGGCGGACCTGCTGCGCTCCGGTGCATCCACCCTGGAGCTGAACGCGGCCGCCAACCAGATTCGCGCGCGGCTCAATCCGCACCCCGCCGGGCAGATGGAGCTCAACGTCCCCAAGCTGGCCAACGAAGAGCCCGTCCCGGGCCTCCAGCACAAGTACAAGGAGACGGTGCTCATCTTCCCCAAGCAGGGCCAGACGTGCCACGCCTACTGCACGTACTGCTTCCGCTGGGCGCAGTTCGTCGGGGACGCGGACCTGAAGTTCGCCTCGCGGGAAATCGAGCCCCTGGTGAGCTACATCCGCGCGCACCCCGAGGTCACCAACGTGCTGTTCACCGGTGGCGACCCGATGATCATGACCGAGTCCGTGCTGGCCAAATACATCGAGCCGCTGCTGGACATCGAGCACCTGGAGGCCATCCGCATCGGCACCAAGGCGCTGGCCTACTGGCCGCAGCGCTTCGTCACGGACTCGGACGCGGACGACATCCTGCGCCTGTTCGAGAAGGTGGTCGCCTCCGGCAAGAGCCTGGCCTTCATGGCGCACTTCTCTCATCCCAACGAGATGGCCCCTGACATCGTCCAGGAGGCGGTGCGCCGCATCCGCGGCACCGGCGCGGTCATCCGCACCCAGGCGCCGCTCATCCGCACCATCAACGACACGCCGGACACCTGGGAGCGCATGTGGCGCACGCACCTGCGCCACGGCATGGTGCCGTATTACATGTTCGTCGAGCGAGACACGGGGCCGCAGGACTACTTCGCGGTGCCGCTCGCGGAGGCCTACGGCATCTTCCGCGACGCCTACCAGCGCGTGTCCGGACTGGCGCGCACGGTGCGCGGCCCGTCGATGTCCGCCACGCCCGGCAAGGTGTGCGTGGACGGCGTGGCGGAGATTGCCGGCGAGAAGGTCTTCGTCCTCCACTTCATCCAGGCGCGCGACCCGGAGCTCGTCGGCCGGCCCTTCTTCGCGAAGTACGACGAGAAGGCCTCCTGGCTGTTCGACCTCAAGCCCGCGCTGGGCGCAACCCACTTCCCGTGGGAGCAGCCCGCGCAGTCGTAGCCGCCACGCGGCGGGAGGCCTCGGTCGCGGGCCTTCCGCCTGGGCCGCACGGTGCATACCGTGGCGGTATGCTCGGCGACCGTTCCTGGGGGGAGTGGATTTCGGAGTACTCGAAAAGCCACACCCATGCTGTCAACCGTCTGTGTCATACGGTGGGCATCCCGATGATCGCGGCCTCAATCCCCCTGGCCGCCGCATCCCCATTCGTCCCCCGCCTCTGGAGAGTGCCCGCCGCCCTCTTCGTCGTCGGGTGGAGCGTCCAGTTCGTGGGCCACGCCTTCGAGCGAAAGCCCCCGGAGTTCCTCAAGGACTGGCGCTTCCTCTTCGTGGGCCTGCGTTGGTGGGCCGCGAAGGTGGCGGGCAGGGCTTGACGCCCGCCTGAATGGCTCAGCCCCTGGGAGGCGCCGCCGGCGTGCGCACGTGTTCGGGCCGCACGCCCATGCCCACCAGGCGCGCCGGAATGCGCCGCAGGAAGGGGACGTGCTGGACCAGCCACAGCGGCAAGGGAAGCGCGGTGGACGCCGCCGGACTTCGCAGCGCGGGCCCGAGCACGCGATTCTGGATGAGGACCTGGGCCCGCTGGGTGACACGCGTGGGCCACTCCCGGCGCTCCTGGACGCGCCGCAGGTCCATGGGCGTCACGCGCCGGGCGAGCAACGGCCCCGCGAGGATGTTGGCGGCGGCCACCGCGTCCTGCACCGCCAGGTTGATGCCCACGCCGCCCACGGGCGACATGGCGTGCGCCGCGTCGCCAATGCAGAGCAGGCCCGCCTGGTACCAGGTGCGCAGCCGGTCCACCCGCACGGTGAGCAGCTTCACGTCATCCCACGTCGCCAGCTCGTGGGTTCGGTCCGCCAGGAAGGGCGCCAGCCGGGCGAAGTCCTCGCGGAAGGACGCCAGCCCGGCCTCGCGCAAGGCGTCGAAGCTGCCCTTCGCGATGACGCGCCCGCACTGCCACGAGTCGCCCCGGTTGATGAGGATGAAAATCTGGCCCTGCTCGAAGCGGCCCATGGGGTCCTCGGGGTCTCCGGGCTTGCGCGAGGCACGGAACCAGAGGACGTCCATGGGCGCGCCCAGGACCTCCACCTCCAGGCCGGCGCGCTGACGCACCACGGAGGTCCGGCCATCCGCCGCCACCACCAGCGACGCACGGACCTCCAGTGAGCCCTCTGGCGTCCGGGCCTGGACGCCGACGACGCACCCCTCCTCACGCAACACGTCCGTCACCTCCGCACACCGGCGCAGGTGGAACCCCGGGTACGCGGCGGCCTTCCGCGCGAGGAAGTCGAGCAGGTCCCACTGCGGCATGAACGCGATGTAACGCGCGCGCGTGGGCAGGTGAGAGAAGTCTCCGACGACCACGTCATGGGCACCGCGCTGGAAGCGCAACACCGGCGCCTTCTGATGCGGCAGGGCCAGCAGCTCGTCCAGCCACCCCAGCTCGTGCATCAACTCCAGGGTGGAGGGGTGGATGGTGTCGCCTCGGAAGTCACGCAGGAAGTCGGCGTGCTTCTCCAGCACCGTCACCTCCACGCCCGCCCGCGCCAGCAACAGGCCCAGCATCATCCCCGCCGGCCCTCCTCCCACGACACAGCACTGCGTGGTGCGCACCTCGTCGGCCATGTGAGTCCCCCGCCCTGTCAGCTCCAGGCAGCAACATTCTAGGAACGCCTCCCCCCGGAACAACCAGACATTCCAGGACCGGACGTATCTCCGTGACAGCTGCGCGACTCAAGGGGGGCGCCGCTCGGTGAACAAGAAACGGTGTCACTCAAGACCCGTCATGACAGACCGACAAACCGTCCGCCGGGGTCGACAGGACTTGTCAGGCCGCTGGCTCGAAGCCCGGCGCGTGTCCGTCGTCTCACCCCAAAGGACTCATACACATGTCGCGTTTTCGCACTGTCTCAGTGCGCGCTCTTCGGGGCGCGCTGGTGTCATCCGTTTGCCTTGCTTCAGGCGCCTTCGCCCAGGACCTCCGCGGGACCCCGGCCCCGGTCGTGGGCGTGCTCATCAAGGAGGGCCTCGTGCACCCGGGGCTGTTCACCGCCTTCCGGAACCTGCCCAAACACGCCGGTGAGCACAGCCAGCCCCCGGGCGCGCTCATCAACGCCAGCTCACTGCTGCCGTTCAACAAGGCGCTCTACAAGTACGCCGGCTCGCTCACCACGCCCCCGTGCACAGAGGGGCTCCAGTGGTATGTGATGAAGAACCCCATCGAGCTGTCGGACTCGCAGATTGCCGCATTCCAGCGTCTGCCCTACCTCAACCCGAACAACCGCCCGCTGCAGCCGCTGAACGGCCGCACCGTCAGCACGCAACGCGGTCACTGAGGTCTCGGTGGACACGTCCCAGGCCGGGCATGTTCCGGCCTGGGCGGTATCGCGCCCTGACTCCCGTCCCGGGGCGCCGCGCCCGCAGCGCGGGCCTTGTGACCAGGTGCGGCGTTGGGAGCAGCTGGCGACGGCCAGCGCCTCGCGCCATGAGCGGCTCGCGCGCGGTGGCGACGAGGAATCACGGAAGCTGAGGACTCTCAGAATTCCTCCAGACCCTGGGGAAGACGTTGAGGGCCTCTGGGGCGCCGGCTCCGTCCCGCCCGAGGGAAGTATGGTACGAAAAGCCCGTTCCCGCGAACCGGAGGATTGCTTTGACGTTGTTTCGAGTATGTCTGACTTCGCTGCTGGTCTTCGTTGCCGCCTGTGGTGGTGATTCGGCTCCCGCAGTGGCTCCTGATGCCGGCCAGACGCGGCCGGACGCGGGCAGCGAGACGCCGGACGCCGGCGAGGAAATCCCGGACGCCGGCAACGAGACGCCGGACGCCGGCGAGGAAATCCCGGACGCCGGCAGCGAGACGCCAGACGCCGGCGAGGAAATCCCGGACGCGGGCAGTGAGACGCCGGACGCCGGCAGCGAGACGCCAGACGCGGGCGGTGAGACGCCGGACGCGGGCAGTGAGACGCCGGACGCGGGCGTGGAGCCCGAGGTGAGCGTCATCGACAACTGGGGCTTTGAAGAGTGGCCCGGTGCGCTTCCGGAGCGGTGGTTCGGGAGCAAGTCGAACATCACGTCGGACAGCGTGCAGAAGGTGACGACGAACGCCTTCGAGGGCGTGAACGCGGTCCGGCTGACCAACACCTCGGGGACGCACCGGCGCTTCACCACCGGAGCGAAGTCGATGCCCGCGGGCCGCTACGACTGCACCTTCCAGGCGCAAGGCACCGGCGACGTTCGAAACGCCTTCTTCGACGACGACTACTCCAGCTACTCGTCCTACACGGCCATCGACAGCGAGACGTGGACGCAGGTGGCGTACAGCTTCAACCTCGCCAACGACGTCTTCGACACCTTCGAGCTCATCTTCAGCATCCGCAACACCCAGGGCGAGCATCTGCTCATCGATGACGTGCGCTGCGCGCGGGCCGCCGAGCCCTGTGACGCGGTCACCTGCGAGGCCTGGGAGCGCTGTGAGAACGCCACGGCGACCTGCGAGCCGCTCGCCGGCCGGTGCGACGATGCCGCGGACTGCAGCGAGTGGCAGACCTGCGACGAGACGAACACGTGCGTGGTCGCCGCCGGCCGCTGCACGCGCCACGCGGACTGCGCGGGGACGCCGGAGACGCCGGTCTGCGATACGGCCAGCCACCTCTGCGTCGAGGGTGACCCTTGCGCCGGCGTCGTGTGCAACCACCCGGCGACGAGCTGCAACCCCACGAGCGGCGTGTGCGAGCTGTCCGCGGGGGCCTGCTTCACCACGTACGACTGCGTGGGTGAGCTGCCCGCCTGCGACACGGCCACCGGGCGCTGCGTGTCCGCCGACCACCCCGCGAACATCATCCGCAATGGTGGCTTCGAGAGCTGGAACACCTACAACATCCCCTACCACGGGGACCATCTCATCCCGGACTACTGGTACGGGCTCGACAACGGCGTCGCCGACCCGGGCACCGAAATCAAGCCCTCGCGCCTCGTGCGCTACACGGCGGCGGTGCACGGCGGTTCGTCGGCGCTGCAGTTCGTGGTCCCCATCCAGGTCGCCGAGCGCTTCACGTCGGAGAAGTTCAACGTCCCCAGCGGCAACTACTCCTGCTCGTACCGGGTACGGGGCCACGGCACCCTCCGGCATCGCAGCTACTCGAGCGCCGGATGGAGCCCGGCCACCGACTTCCTCACCGTCGACAGCGACGCGTGGCAGCCGGTGTTCTTCCGCATCACGGGCAACGTGCGTGACTGGCGGCTGTTCTTCTATCCGAGCCGCAGCGAGGCCGACCGCGACCACCTCCAGGTCGACGACGTCGTCTGCACGAAGGACTGACCCGGCGGGCGGAGGCGCCGGACACGGCCCTCCGCCCCCCCGGTGTCTCAGGGCAGCGGCACCGGGATGGGCCCCGAGTAGGACCAACGGTCGATGACGCCATCAGGGCCGAGCGAGCCGTTGGTGTTCCAACCTCAGGCGAAGACGGAGCCATCCCCGCGCACGGCGATGACGTGGGTGGCGCCCATGCCCATGGAGGACAGCGGCGCGCCCTCCGCCGAGGAGGCCGTGGGCTCCGGATGCGACTGCACCGTGAAGCCCATGGCGAGCTGGCCGTTGACGTTCTGTCCCCACGCCAGCAGCGAACCGTCCGCGAGCCGCGCGAAGCTGTAGTTGCCGCTGGCGAACGCGGCGCGCGCCTGGGTGACGTTCTTCACCTTCACCGGCGCGGCGCTCTCGCCGCCCGGGGTGAGGGCGCCCGTGCCGAGCTGGCCGCTGGCGTCCAGGCCCCACGCGGGCACCGTGCCGTCCGCGTGCACCGCGAGGAGGTGGTGCCGTCGCCCATCTGACCGTTCTGGTTGTTGCCGAAGGCGCGCACCGTGCCGTCCTCCATCAGCACCATCGAGTGGCGAAGGCCTGGGCCCACCGCGACCGCGCCCGACAGCCCCGGCACGCGCGTGGCGGCGTAGCGAGGGGTGACGTCCGGCGGCCGCGTCTCGCCGTCCACGGGCGGAGTGCCCAGGCCGAGCTGGCTGTCCCCGTTCTCTCCCCACGTCCACACCTCTCCGCCGGCGGTGAGCGCCATGGCGAAGTTCTGGTTGAAGGCGATGGAGGCCACCGACTCCAAGCCCGGGACGACTCGAAGCCGGACACCGGGGTGGCCACCGTCACGCGAAGGGGGGCGGGGACGCCGGGCGCGCTCACCACGTCCGACCCGCAGGCGACTGGAACAAGCGACTTCTACATCCTGGAATGGCTGGTGCTCGACGGGTATTGCGCCATTTTCAGTGTCCCGGAAGGAATGCCCAAGATTCACAAGCCCGCACGCGGCATCCGCATGGGCGCCGAATATCCCGACGGGCTGCGGTTCAACATGACCAAGCAAGAACCGGGACTGAAGATTGCCGACGTCATCCCCAATGCCGTGAATTACTTCATGGTGTCGAAGCGCATGAAGGAACTCCTCATGCAGCATTCCGGTGCGGAAATCGAGTTCCTCCGCTTCGTGCTGTTGAATCACCGTGGGCGGGTCGCGAACGAGGACTGCTACATCGCGAACGTCGTCGGCATGCAGGACTGCGTGGACATGGAGAAGACAGAAGGCGACCCGGATCCGCTGAAACCGGACCGCTTCATGTACCTGCGCCGCCTGCTGTTGCAGGAGGACAAGGTGCCTCCTGGAGCAAAGCTCTTCCGCACCGCGGCCGCCCCCCCGGCTGATGATTGTCCGCAAGGACCTCAAGGAACAGCTCGAGAAGGACGGCGTCACGGGCATCACCTGGTATCCCGTGGGCTCAGAGGTGGACATCGCGCTATGAGTCACGACGCCGTGGCTATTGCCCGACTCAACCGCTGCGTAAATGGGTCAGACCGTGGTCTGCGCGCGTCGCACCGCGCAGCACCTGCCCGCCTCTGGGGCGGCTCATCCAACCGGCCTATGGATACTCCAGGCGGCGCATGGGTATCCTCTCTTCCATGACGCTCGTAATCCGCCAGGCGCAGTTGGAGACCTTCGGGGAGGCTTCTCGCCATCGGTTCGAGTCGCGGCTCTGCGACCTTGTGCGCCAGCACTGGCGGGAGTCATGCGAGGCGATGTCGCCGTCCGACCTCCACAAGTTCGTAGAGGACGGCATCGCGCGGGGCCGGCGCTACGGCCTCACCTCTGAGAGAGACCTCGCGCGCTTCGTCAACGTCCAGTTCGCGCTCGGCGCCGAGTTCGACGCAGATCCCCGCCATGCCTGGGCCGCAGATGTGCTCAAGGCCTCTGGCGTCCCCGCGTCCACCCGCGTCGACCAGCTCTGCGAGCTCACCGCCGGGGCCCTGCGATGAGCACTCAAGAGAACTTCGCCCACCTCCAAGCCGACACACAGTCCTTCCCGGACCGCCCCGTGGACTCGGCGGTGGAGCCCTGCCCGCTCCAACAGAAGGTGCGCATCCGGCTGGTGGTGCGGAATCACGACTTTGGCGTGTACACCCACAAGAAGTACCGGCTGACCATCGACTCGGCATCCGTCGACGGGAACACGGGCGACAGTGGCCTGGTCGACCAGTTGGTCCCCAAGGCGGCACGCCAGGCGGTCCTCAAGGTGTGGCTCGCCGAAGGGCTTCCGCCGCGGACCTGGAACCTGGAGCTGGGCAAGCTCAAGCCCCCGTCCACCGTCCAAGGCGTACAGGCGCGCTTGAGCAACCTCGGCTTCGGACAGGGCCCTGTTGACGGCGACGCGGGCTCCGACACGCGGAAGGCGCTCATGGCCTTCCAAGCGGACTTTGGCCTCGAGCCCAGTGGCGAGCTTGACGACGGTACCCGGTCCCGCCTTGACGAGGTCTACCGGTCGCGCCAGGAGGCGCCCCCACTGGAGGGCGTCTGGCGTCCCAAACCCGGCAAACGCTTCAAGCGCTCAAAGGATCGCACGGCGAATGCGCCGGTTCCCGGTGTCCGCGATGAATAGGCTGCGCCCGGCCTGGTCGACCGCCAGGCCGCGAGGCCCATTCAGTTGAGCCGCCCCCGGCAGGCCACCGTCGCCCGCGAAACCTGCCGCGCCCGTGCCCGCCAGCGTGGTGATGACGCCTTCCTCCACCTTGCGCACCCGCGCTTGCGGCGTGCAGGTGATGTAGACGACACCTGCGCCGTCCACGGCGAGCCCCTGCGGGGTGTCGAGCTGCGCCGCGTTCGCCGCGGCACCGTCCCCGGTGTTCCCCTGCACGCCCGTGCCCGCCAGCGTGCCCATCGTGAAGGTGTCCGTGGTGTCGTCATACGCAATCATGCGGACACGGTGGTCGCCGACGGTCGACACGTAGACGTTGCGCGAGTTGTCCACGGCGACAGCGACCGGCGTGTGGAGCGACGCCGCGCCGGGCGCTCCACCATCCCCCGCGAACGCCGCGTTGCCGTCACCCGCGAAGGTGGTGATGCTCCCAGTGGCGATGGAGAGCGCGCGGATGCAGTGGTTTCCCTGGTCGCAGATGTACAGCACGTCGCCCTTGAAGTCATAGGCGACGTCGGTGGGGGTGTCGAGCTGCGCGAGCAGGGCATCACCGTCGTCACCGAAGAACCCCTGCGTCCCATCGCCCGCGACGAGTGAAATGTTGCGAGACCTGAGGTCCACGCGGCGCACGCGGTGGTTCCCACTGTCCGCGACGTAGAGCGCATGGTGGTCGCGGTCGTAGGCCAGCCCCGCCGGGGTGTCCAACCGCGCCGCCGCGGCGGGGTGATTCGCATCCCCCGCGTGGCCGTTGTGGCCATTGCCCGCGCACGGATAGATTTCGATGGTGCTGTCCACCCGCCGGACGCGGTGGTTGCCGGAGTCGGCGATGAAGACCTCCTCACGCCCACAGGCCACCGCCAACGGCGTGTCGAGCTCGGCCGCGATGGCATCAAAGTTGTCGCCATCGAATCCTGGCGTGCCGCTCCCCGCGAACCCGTCAATGGAGCCATCCGCCACGATGACCTTGCGAACCCGGTGGTGCCCCCGGTCGACGATGTAGACATCGTCCGTGGCGTCGACCGCGACGGCACAGACGGCGTTGAAGGTCGCCCCGGTCGCGAGCCCGCCGTCCCCCCCATTCCCGTTGGCGCCCGTGCCCGCGAACGTGCGGATGGTGCCGTTCGCCGCGTTCACGCATCGCACGCGGCGATTGCCGCGGTCGGCGATGTACACGTGGCCCGCGGAGTCGACCGCTACGCCACAGGGGGCGTTGAGCTGGGCTGCGTCCGCGGCCGCGCCGTCCCCCCCGAAGCCTTGCGTCCCATCGCCCGCGAAGGCCGTGATGAGCCCCTCCGAGACCTGACGCACGCAGTGGTTTCCCGTATCCGCGATGTAGAGCCCGCCGCCCATGTCCAACGCCACCGCGGTCGGCGCGTTCAGGGTCGCGGCGGCAGGCGGGCCGTCGTCGCCCGCGTGGCCCGCGCCCCCCGTGCCCGCGAAGGTCTGAATCCTCCCCGTCGTCAGGTTCACGCAGCGGATGCGGTTGTTGCCGGTATCCGCGATGTAGAGCAGGTTGTCCGCCACCGCGAGCGCCAGACCGCCGGGGGCGTTGAGCAGGGCCGCGGTGGCGAGCCCCCGGTCACCCCCGAAGCCCTGGGCGCCAGTCCCCGCGATGGTGGTGATGATTCCCGTGGACAGGTTGACCTCGCGGACCCGGTGCGACGCCGAATCCGCGATGAAGAGGCGGTTGCGTGAGGTGTCCACCACGAGGCCCGCCGGCGTGCGGAGCCGGGCGTTCGTGGCCAGCGCGTCAGCGTCACCCGCGTACCCCGGGTTGCCGTCTCCGGCGAACGGGCGGATGACCCCCGCGGCGTCAATGACGCGCACGCGGTGATGCCCGGGGTCGGAGACATAGACGTTCCAATCCGCGTCGTACTCCAGGTGCGTTGGCGTATTGAATTGCGCGGCGGTCGCCTGCCCCGCGTCTCCCAGGTTGCCGTTCGCGCCCGTGCCCGCGAAGGTCGAAACGGACGCCGGAAACATGCCGAAGAAGTGGTGGATGGAGAGCGAACAAGGCCCGTTCGGACAGACGCGCGGGTGACGGTGGCACCCAACCTGCGGGGCACCGCAGGCACCGGCGAACGCGACGCGGGCGGCCGCCACCGCAGCGCGCGCGACCTCCGCCAGCGCGAGGCTGGGCGTGCCACAAATGGCGGCCACCGCGGCGATGCGCGGCAGGAGCTTGGCGTTCACGTTGTCGGTGAGCATCGCGGGTGCGAACGCCCGCGGATTGATGGGAATCGCGGGCACCAGCGCGGCAGCCGCCGCGATTGCCACGCGGACATCCTCTCGGATGGCCGCCATCGCAGCCACCGCGGTCGCGGCTGCCTCCGCCGGCCCTTGCGAGTAGTGGCCACCCGGCTGTCCGATTCGCGCCTGGGACGCGGCGCACACGGCCGCGGTCACCGCCGTCTTGATTTGCGCGTCGTTCGGTACGTTGGCCCCATTGCGCGCGTGGGCCGCGAGCACGATGCGCGCCGCGAAGCCGGTGGGGATGGCGTCATGGACCGCCTCCAGGGTGTCGGCGTGCGCCGCACAGCCAAACGCCTGCGCCGCCGCCTCCTTCGCCTGGTCTGGCAGCGTCGGAGCGTTCAACGGGTCGCTCAGCAGGTCCGCGACGACGATTTCGACGAAGTTCGTGACCTCCTGGGCGCACTTCGCGGCGGCGAGCATCACGCAATCGACGACCGCGGCGGCCAGGGCCTGGAGATTGGCATGCGACGCGACGGTCGCCGTCGCCACGACGGTCCCCAGGGCCCCCGTGAGCGAGACATGCGTGCCGGCCAATCCCGCCATGTCCGCCGCCCGCTGCGGGAGCGTGCGCGGAGGGACCTGGACAGCGGGGACGAGCATGGCGTTGGCCACGAGCTGAATCTTGCCCTCGATTGCCGCCTGGTAGGCCGCGCCCACCGCCACCTGGGCCCGCGTACCCAGCACGTTCTGGTAGACATCAATCTCCGCCGCGGCCGTGGCCAGGAGCGCCACCGCCGCGCCGTTTATCGCCTGCGGGGTATGGGTGGCGTCCGCGTAGCACGGCCCACGGGCCGCGCCCGGCCACAGGATGCCCACGTTGCCCCGCGGCCCCGCGTACTTCGCGGCGAACTCCGCGCCCCCGGTATCCATCCGGTGGTCGTCGTCCCACTCGCGGCTCTCGTACGCCGCCACCCCCTGGTCGATGTTCGGGTGACCGAACGCATTGCCCCAGCCAAACGAATAGGCAATCAGGTACTCCGCCGCGCGATTGGGGCGCGGCACATACGGAGCGTGGCCCACGGGCGCCCCGTGGTGTCCGGCGACGAGCCCCACGCACTGCTGGTCCACCCCGTGACGGAAGACCTGCTGATTGGCCAAGTGGGGCAACTGCTCGAACGTGGCATCGCCCGTGAGCAACATGTACTGCCCCGCCACCCCGGGGTTTTCAATCCGCAGCGCGAGCCCCGAGTTGTTCGTGCCGTTGCCCGAGCACTTGATGACCCGGAAGTGTGAGTGCGTGGACCGGCGCATGACCGGGGCATTGTGCCAGTCCTCGTCGGGCCACTTGTGGATCGTACACCCCTCACCGTCGAGCGACTGCTCCAACGCCACCGCGCTGTTGCTCTTCTGGATGGAGGCGCGCCAGGCGATGTTCGACCGGTCTTGCGCTGGCGCCAGGACGTGCAGGTTGTTGACGGCATGCGCGTTGGTCATCTGGAGCAGCGCGCGGTAGTGGTCCTCGTCCCAGTGCGACTGAATCACGCGGGAGTAGGCGGCGTCGATGCAGTACGTGGGCGCTGGGTGGGGATAGGTGAATTGACTGCCGCTCATCCCGCCCCCCAGGTCGTAGTAGATGAACGGGCGCCAGTTGTCGTTGAAGACGACGTTGCAGTTCCCCTGGCCCACGTCGACGACCACCACGAAGCGTGGCCTGCTCGCCGCCCCGACAGGAAACCAGTTCTGGAGCAGGAGGTCGGCGGTCCCTTGATTGAGATTGATGATTGGCACGGGTCAGTCCTCCACCCAGATCTGGCTCATGCGCTTCAGCTTCCGCAGCGCCCAGGGCGTGTCCGGGACCCGGGCGATGCCGCGCATGAACCACCGGGAGTCGATTTCGCCGGACAACCCAGCCAGGGCCGGGTTGGTGGCGCCTTGGGGCACGAAATGGATGTCGATTGCCACCAGGGGTCGATTGTCGCGAGGGTCGTCATTGCGGTTGACGACCATCTCCACCCAGTTGCCTGAAAGAAAGTAGGGCTCGTCGCCGTCGACCGCGGTGACGATGTCCTGCAGCACGTTGATGGGGACAGTCAAATCCACGACGCAGAACTTGCTGACCTGCCCCGCCGTGTTCCAGCGCGGCATGTCGCTGAGGTCGTCCTGGAGCTGGCCGAACCACTGCTGGTCGATGCACTCGAAGATGACGTGAAAGAAGGGAACGCCCTTCGAGTCCTCTCGTTCGATGTCGCGAATGTAGGCGTACAGGTACTCGTCGTAGACCACCAGCGCATCGAGGTCCCCCTGGTGGTTCACCTCGAAGACCTGGACCTCGTGCGAGTCGTCATCGGACACCTCCATCACCGAGTCCGCCTCGCACCCTCCATCACACTGGCCCTCGTCATTGCAGACGGTGCAGATATTGACGCCACATTGGAAGCAGGCGTCGAACTCGTCCCGGTGGCCGAAAGGATCCCTGCAAGGAATGTACATGGCAGCTCTTCCGCAGGCCGCCGGCGCCTGGGCCTCCTCGCGCGTGGTGGAAGTCCGGCCGTTAGAGAGTGTCGCGCGTCCGGTAGCGGGTCACAAGCACCGCCGCGGGAATTTCTCCGCCAGCACGCCGCGGAGCTCCGCGGCGCCTTCGCCTGGAGCGCATCCTGAATGATACACGCATGTTACATCCGCAGCCACGCTGAAGCTGCCACAGCGCATCATCTACATCGGGGTCCGTGACAACTCAGCCCCGGGTCAGACATCAAATCTTGCGTGTCTTTCGCTACCCATCTTCCGCGCACCCGTGGCTCGTGGTCTTGCAAGGGGGGTCGTGACGCCAGGCATCCTCCCAGCGCCACGGCTCGGTTCCCCCACTGAGAAATGGAGTTCGTGATGAAACACCCCCTCTTGAGCATGTTCGGGCTCGTCGGCGTCGTCTGCGCCACGGGTGCCCCCTCCGTCGCCGAGGCCCAGGTCCCGCCCCCGTCCTGGGTGCACCAGCTCGGCGCCCACCATGACGAGCAGGCCCACGCCGTGGCCGTCTCGGGCACGAGCGTCTACGTGGCGGGCCAGACGACCAGCCAGCTCGGTGCCGACCCGCAGGCTGGCGGTCAGGACGCCTTCATCGCCCGGTACGACACCGCCGGCAACCTCCAGTGGGTCCGCCAGTTCGGCACCGCGCAGATGGACCGCGCCACCGCCGTGGCCGCCGACGCGGACGGCAACGTGTACGTGGCCGGCACCACCTTCGGCAGCCTCGACTTCTACACCAACGCGGGCGGCATCGATTACTTCATCGCCAAGTACGACGCCGCCGGCAACCGCGAATGGCTGAGCCAGAACGGCACGCAGATGGACGACTTCGCCACGGGCCTCGCCGTCGGCGCGCCCGACAAGCTCTTCTTCACCGGCTACACCGGCGGCAGCTTCGCCAACGGCGGCAACCCCAGCAACTACGACATCGTCGTCGCGCTCTACGACACCGCGGGCAACCCGTACTGGCTCCAGCAGTACGGCACTTCCGTGAGTGACCTGGCGCGCGGCATCGCCATCACGCCCACCCATGAGGTCTACGTCGTCGGCAACACCTACGGCAGCCTCGACGGCACCACCACGCCGGTGAGCACCGACATCTTCCTGCTCAAGCTCAACCTCCTCGGCGTCCAGCAGTGGGTCCGGCAAATCGACGCGGGCGAGCTCGATGACGCCAAGAGCGTCGCCGTGGGCCCCGACGGCGGCGTCTACCTCGCTGGCGAGACGTTCGGCAGCCTCGACGGCAACGTCAACAACGGCACCGTCGACGTGCTGCTCGCCCGCTACGACAGCGCGGGCAACCGCCAGTGGAGCCGCATGCTCGGCGGCTCGCAGACCGACTACGCGTTCGGCGTCTCCGTCACCGCGAACAACGTCGTGCAGCTCGTCGGCTACACCTCCGACGCGCTCGACGGCAACCCGCCTGCTGGCTCCTTCGACGCCTTCCTCACCCGCTACGACGCGCTCGGCACCAAGCTGGGCACCCGCACCCTGGGCACCCCGTTCCAGGACATCGCGCGCGGCGTGGCCGTGGACGCCGCCGGCAACGCCTACGTCGCCGGGCAGACCTTCGGAAGCCTGGGGGGCAACACCAGCGCCGGCGGCTACGACGCCTTCCTCGCCCGCTTCTGATTCGACAGGAATCCCATACGGCCGTTCCGACGCGGCACTCCCGCCGGGCACCGGCAGCGCCCTCCGCGGTCGCCTGACGCGGAGGGTGCGGCAGCCCGCCCCTCCCCGAGCAGGGCCCAAGCCCACCTC
>NZ_JABXEP010000006.1:0-116608 GCF_013372605.1 Myxococcus sp. AM009 | reverse complement strand
GGACTGAGTGCCCCCCGTCCCCTCATCCGCCGAGCGCCCCCATGTCTGTCAGTACCTGGAACATCGACGCATCCCACTCGTCTGTCCTCTTCGTCTCGCGCCACATGGTGGTGGCGCGCGTCCACGGTCGCTTCGAGCGCTTCTCTGGAATCCTCCGTGTGAATCCCGAGCAGCCCACTCAGGGTGAAGTCGAGATGTCCGTGGAAACGGCGAGCATCTACACCGGCGCGCCAGACCGGGATGCGCACCTGCGTTCTCCGGATTTCCTCGACGCCGAAGCCTCGCCCAGGCTCACGTTCCGCAGCACCCGGGTTGAGCCCGTGGGCGGCGCCAGCTTCCGGCTCATGGGGGACCTCACCATCCGCAACGTCACGCAGCCGGTGGCCTTCGATGCCCGCCACACCGCCACGTCGAAGGACCCCTGGGGCAACTTGCGGCTCATCTACTCGGCGCGCACCACCCTCAATCGCACCGACTACGGCATCCGCTGGAACAAGACGCTCGACAATGGTGGCTGGCTCGTCGGTGAGAAGATCGACCTCGAGCTCGACATCCAGGCCATTCCCGCGACGGCTTGAGCCGCGCTCAAGGCGCGGGCATGAAGTCCGCGTATACGGCGGCGTGGTCCGACCCGCCATAGCCGCCTCGCGAGTCCCTCGCCGTGCGGAACGAGCCAGGCACATACGCGCCCCCGCCGCGCGCCAGGTACAGGTGGTCAATGGCCTGGAGGTCGCCGTAGTAGGCATACGTCCACGTCTCGCTGTCCGGCCGGTCGCTAGCGACGCGCAGCAGCGCGCCGTCGCGCTCCAGCGCGGTGATGGGCTCCGAGCCCGGCACGTCGTTGAGGTCTCCCCCGAAGACGACCAGCGCGTCTGGCGCCGCCTGCGCCGCGCCCGCGACGATGTCCCGCGTGGCCACGGCCTCGGCGAAGCGGCGCCCGGCGTCGTCGTTGGACTTGGAGCGGAAGTGCGCGGAGAAGACGATGACCTTCTTCCCGTCCACGTCCAGGTGGACCTCCAGCAGCTCGCGGGAGAACCGGGTGGCGGAGCCATCCGGGCGCCAAAGCGTGCGCTCCCGGTGCCCCCGGACGTCGGTGATGGGGTGAACGGAGAGGACGGCCACGTCCACGGACGCCGGGGCGCCCGTCTCGCCCAGCTCCGAATAGCCGAAGCGGGGGAGCCGTGACGTGAGCGCGTCGAGCGAGGCCTGGGTCTCCACCTCCGCCAGCAGCACGACGTCCGCGTTCAGTCGCGAGATGGCGGACGCGAGCCGGTCCGCCTGGAGGCCGAACTCAGACGGGGTGGGCAGCGCCTCATAGCTGTTGCCGCCGCACTCACCCGAATCACACACCGTGTCGAAGAGCCGCTGCACGTTGAAGGCCGCGATGCGCACGCTGCCTTCGACCGCGGTGTCGGGCGGTTGCGGCGGCACACAGGCCGCCCCGACACACGGCTCCTCCAGCCCAGGCCCCGGTGGCGTCTCACGCCCCTCGCAGGCGGACAGCGAGAGGAGGCCGGCCAGCAGGGCAGCGGCACGGAGGCGCTTGCGGTCCCGCGACGGAGGAGGGAAGGGGCGTGACATGGGGCCGCGAGATTACCGCATCGCGGGCCAGCAGGCGGGGCGTCGTGCTGCTGGCAGGCGTCCTGTCCTTCCGCGCATTGCTTCCCGTGGGGTGTTGCGGCATGACAGCGCGTGGCGGTGGGTTTCGGGCCTACCGCACGGACTGTGATCGGAGGGGAGTGCGCGACATGGTGTTCGAGATTCTGATTGGCGCCGCGGTGATGACACTCATCACCGTGCTCTTCACCGGGCCCGGCATGTGGAGCTCCACCTGGGGCTACCGGAAGCGGGAGGGCCAGGACGCGCCGAAGTCCCCCGACGAGGAGCGCAAGAAGCCGTAGTCCCCCCGCGCCCAGCGTCACTGGCAGATGCCGGGGCAGTCCGTCGCCCCCGAGCCAGGCGAGCATGCATCCAGCGGGTCATCCACGCACCGCGTCCCCGCCGACACGCAGTCGCCGTAGAACCCACCGCAGCATCCGACGTACCCCTGGGGCACGTCGCACGGCGTCGCGAAGCTCCGGCACTCGGCGTCGCCCGAGGCGGGCCTGGCGAACACCCGCACCTGTGTGCAGGCCTCGCCGTCAGCGTCGGAGCCTCCGCTGCAAGCCGTGAGCAGCAGCGGGGTCATGATTGCGAGCGCGGCCTTCATTCGTCGGTCCATGCCCGCTATCTGGCCAGGACTGGCGCGCGCGTCCAGTCCCCCGCACCGGAGGTGTCGGGGGATGAAACGTGGGGCGCGCGTCACTCCACCAGCAGCCGCTTCACCGGTGCGGGGTCCACCGCGACCATCAGCGGCCGGGTGAAGTTGCTGAACGACACCAGCGCCTGCCCGGGTGCCAGCCGCGACACCCGGCTCCAGAGGCTCTCGTCGATGCTGCCCACCGACTTCTGCATGCGGGCGATGACGGAGCTGTCGGCGATCTTGTGGATGACGAAGTTGTTGATGAGCCCCAGCACCTCGTTGGGCAGGTGCTGCGGAAGCTGGGTGACGAAGACGAGCCCCATCCACCGCTTGCGGCCCCGCTTGGCGATCTTCGCCACCTGCTCGAAGAGCACGGGCATCTGGGCGATGCGGCTGGCGGAGAGGAATTCGTGGGCCTCTTCGATGATGATGAGGACCGGCGTGACGGATTGGTCCTTCGCGTTGGCCCGCTCGTAGCGTCGCTCCTGCGCTTCCTGGAGGCCGCGCAGGATGTCGGCGATGACCAGGTTGTTGAGCTGCGGCGAGTCCGTGTCCGACAGGTCGATGACGGAGACACGCCCGGGCGTGAGCATGGACTCATAGGCCACGCCTTGCTCGTTGCCCACGTCGAAGATGCCCAGGCGTCGGAGGCGGTGGAGCTTGCTGGCCAGGGCCTTCCAGCTGATTTCGTGCCGACTGCTCTGGGCCATGACGCGCGCCATGACCCGGCCGAAGTTGCTCCTGAATTCGGTGCGGAGCATCAGTCCGCGCGAAGGCGCCTTGGCGGTGATGTCCGGGTCGGCCTCCGCGTCGTCGCTCTCTTCGAGGAGGGACGCCTGCTTCCGAGGCGTGGCACGTGATTTACCGCGCGTCTCCGACTTGCCTTCGTCACTGAGGCTGTAGATGTACGCGCTGACCACGTCCAGTACGTGGTCGATGGTCATGTTGGGGTAGCCCGTGGACAATTCGTCCACGTCGAGGACCTGGCGGCGCTCTTCTTCCGTCTGCGGGTAGATGTTGAAGTCTTCGAGCAGGAGCTTGGTGACGTCGTAGGCCTTGAGGAACCGCTCCTGCTGCGCGTCCGACATGTCGAGAATCTCGGCGAGCGCGTAAGGAGACAGGCTGGAGAACTTGAGCGAGAACGCGTGCTTGTTCCGGTGTCGCGGATTGAGGCTGTCGCGCCCGGTGAGGTGGTGGATGTGCAAGTCCTTGACGCCCTGCGGCCGCTGGCCTCGTCGTTTGAGCGCCTCCAGCATGGCGGCATGGTCGGTGGGCTGGTCCACGTGCGTGTATTCACCCTCCACGTCGAAGACGATGGTTGCGATGCCCTCCGCCTGGGCTCGGTGGATGAGCGTGGCCACTGTGGTGGATTTGCCGCCGCCCGTTGTTCCGATGATGCCCGTGTGGCGTGGAAGAATGGACTTGTCCCGGGGATTGAGCCGGGCCTCCATCTTCTCGTAACCGACCACCAGCCCCAGGCACATGTCTCCGCCGACGCCCAGCACGCGCGCGCTCTCCTCTTCGTCGAGCAGGAAGACGGGGCTCTGCGGCCGGGGACGGAAGCGCGGAGGTTTCAGCATGCCTTCGACTTCCTCTCCGACAATCTCGATTTCCGCACGCCCGTGATAGTCGAATGTGTACGCCAGCTTCTTGCCGTGGGTGACCACGCCAATGGCCATGGTGGAGTTGGCGGGCACCGCGTTCGGCTCCGCGAAGGGCCCCCGCACGACGACGCCCAGGTACGCGCGGTCGTCCTCCCTCGATTTCACCCGGACCAGTGTCTGGGACGCGAGGAGGTGCAAATCCTCACGCGTGAGCAGCACAGTGATGAGGTTGTCCTGGCTGGACGTGACGTCGAAATGGGTGAACCCCACCGCCGCTGCCAGCTCTGGATCCACCTGCGGACCGGTCTGGGCCTGGCTCCTGAGCGCGTCGAGCTCGTTCAGGGTCTTCGTGGGCGTCGGTTGAACGACCTCCCTGTCAGGCGCCCTCGGAGGCACGGGCCCAGGGGCCCTGCCATTCATGACAGGCGCTGCCGCCGTGGTGGGGACAGCGCGATGCTGACCATTCTTCCCGGGAGGCGGCCGAGCAGTTCCGTTGGGAGGACCGTGCATCGGTGGCGACGGAGGCGGCCGGCCAACGCCCATGCCCGGCATGGGGACGGGGCGCGTGGGAGCGTTGATGGGCCTGCCCGTGTCAGAACCGGCCTGGGGCCTCGCTCCTGGGCTGAAAGCGCCATTGCCTGCCTCGCGGTGGCCGGGCGGTGGGTCGCCCCAGTTACCTGGATCCTCCGACACCTCAGCCGACCGGGTCACTGCCTGTCCTGCCGCGGTGGGTTGCCCCCGGAACGTCCCGGCGCCCGGCGCGCGTTGCCCCCTGCCGTCGTCAGCCATGTTCATGGTCCCCCTGGCCTAATGGCGCTTGGTGTGCTCGTTGAAGAACTGAAGGTTCGCTCCGGCCTGGGCATAGGCGTCATGAACGAGACCCATGAACCCATCCTCACCGAAAGCGCTCCGGCACGAGGCTTCCGCGACGTCGAGCAGCATGGGGAAGCCCCGCTCGGGTCGGAGGATGCTATCCGCCATGGCGACTCGTGCCGCGAGGTGGACGTGGTCGCGATGCGCATAGAACGAGCGGGGAGGGGTCCGCTCAGATGCGCGAAACACACCGGAGATGACCTCGGGGCAGCATTCCCGCACGAACTTCGCCGCGAAATCCTGGCTGCGGTCCCCGTACTTCCAGTGCTCGATGACCCGCTTCCCATAGCGCTCGAGCGTTTCGAAGATGACGTACTCGCCAGCCTGGAGCGCATGACCAATGGTCAGAATGCCCCGCTCCTCGAGGGTGCTTGGCACGAACACGAACTTCTTCTGCTGGAGAATGAGGCGCCTGAGCACATGGATGGAGGCGCGCAGGAGGCTCATGTAGCCCGAACCCGTTATCAGCTCGAAGGAGCATGGATTGCCATGCCCGATACGCCACTCCGCTTCGGACTTGTCCACGAGCACGGCCCGTTCGGCGTAGGTCTTGATGCCGCGGCGAGCAAGCTTGGAAAGCGACTCCTTACGAGGATTGGCTGACCTGTCCATCCGCTGGTCGATGCACGCAAGTGCCTCTTGAACTGGATTGGAGCTCTGGTCCGACATCTCCTTCCGGAACAGGCGCTGGGAGAATGTGCCGCTCGTCCCTCCATAACCAACGGCGGCGATTCCAATCTGGGTGATTCCAATGGGCAGGCTCTCGTGGCTCGTCGAGATGCTGTTGACGGCCTCCACCTTCCCAGAGAAAAGCAGGCTTTGATGGACGGTGGCCAACTCTTCGGGGGTGGCTCTGTAGACTCCTGCCTCTCTTGCGCCACCGCTAGAGTTCGCGGAAATCTTCGGAAGGACTTGTTGCCGGATGATTTTCTTCACGACGCCCTCCTTGTCCACGGCATTTGCGATCTCCTTTCGGAACCGTGCCATGACGCTTGCCAGGTCGAGCCCTTGCGACCATGAGTCGAGATTGAGCGTCGTGAGCAGATCCTCTCCAAACGCGTCGAAGAAGTCGTCGTCACCGAAGAGATCTGCTCCGTCTTCGGCGTGAAAACCACCCGCCATGCCTAGCTCCTGTCTTCGCCAAGAAATTTGATGATGGAGAAACGCTGGGCGCGCTCCTGCCGCAGGAGCGAGCGGGCATATCCCCGGGCCTTGTCTTCAGGAAGACCGAAGCGGCTGGCCACTCGCAGCACGCCGTCTTCCTCGGGGGTCGAACGCAGAATCCGACGCACGAGTTCTGCTGGAGCCAGAAGCTCGAGTGCGAGTCGGTCGGCGCGCCGTTCGGCCTCCGCAATGGCTCCGGAGGCAAGGTGCCCGGACGGGTTTCTATCCATGAGCTTGACCTGGACTCCCAGCGGGACCTGTCCGAAAACCGAGGAGAGTTTTTCCTCCAGGCTCGCGTTTCGCTTTCCGTCGAGGACGGGGAGGATTCCTTCTCCAAAATAACGGAGGGCTCGCTCGCGGGGAATCACGTGGTCGAGCACGAAGTGCGCGACCTCGTGTGCCACGGTGAATCGCTGTTCGGCTTCGGAGTCACTCGTGTCGTGGAAGAGCAGGGCACTCCCTTTCCAGGCGACCATGCACCCGTATATTTCCCGGTTGGTGTCAGCAATGGAGTGCCGAATCTTTCGCTTCGACGTCCACTCCGCCACATGCGCGGTCGTGAGCCTGGGGATGGGCACCAGCTCCACGGACAGTTGGAATGGCGCTTCTTCGGCCAGGTCACGCGGATAGGAGGTGCATTCTCGCAGCCCACTGGCCGTCATGGCCTCGTCCAGCCAGTGTCCCATCATGGGCCGTCCTCGTCGTCGTGAAAGCGGTCTCTGGCCGCCACTTGGATGTGACTGGCACCGGGAGCCGTCACGCCGTCGGCGTCTTGGGCCAGGGCGGTAATGACCTCGACGTGTCGAAGCACGTGGACCAGGGCGCGTGGGTCGACCGCGAAGCGATGAGCGACCTCTATTGTCTGCTTGGCAAACGAGGCGCCGAGGGGGCGACGGCAGAGGGACATCCACTGGAGTTCTGCCCGCGAGCAACCCAGTTGGTTCGCGAGGTCAGTGGTGGTGATGCCTTCAATCTCGCGGTAGCGCTCGAACGTGTAGCCGAGCATCCAGGCTTTCTCCGTGCTCCGCCTGGCCGCAGTCTCAAGCCAATCAGGATTCGTCACCGAAAACCTCCCTTCCAAAGCGCACCAGCCACTTCATGATGCGGTCACGGTTGCGCTTCACTTCGCGCTGGATGTCGGCCGCGGGGAGTGCGCCCAGGCCGAGAACCTCGGCAAACTCCTGGGTCGACCGTTCTCCCTGGAGCACGAGTCCGAGGAACGCGCGGTCCACCCGGCAGAGGTCGGATTTCTCGATGCGTTCCACGATGCGCTTCACCTCCGCGGATTGCTCCAAACTGACTTTCGGAGACCACCCCGGAAGTTCGACAAGGGCGCCGAATTTTTCTTCACGCATCTGGCGCCTCGTCGCCGAGCGCTGCCAGTCAGTGACCGTATTCTTCGCTGACTGGGTCAGGTAGGAGAACAGGCGACCCCGTTGAGGATCGAAGCGCTCGGGCGCCTCGAAGTAGTCGAGCAACACGTCGATGGTGGCGTCACGGGCATCTTCGTAGGTGCAGCCGCGAGCGCGCTTCACGGCCCCGATGATGGGGTCGGCGAGGGCCGCGAACGCTTCCGCGGTCGCCACTGACTCTCGTTGGAGGATGCGCGCATGCAATGCGATTTCCTCGTCTCGTGTCGGATTTTCCATCCTGACTCCTCATCAGAAGGTTCCATTGGCGCGCCCAATACGTACGCGCATGTGCTCATTCGGAGCCGCACTGGCGAGTTCGACGGAAACATGCACCTGCGCCACCCAAATGGTCCCTGGCAGGCGCGTCGCGTGTCTGTACCTCCCGGGTGGTATGTTCATGGACGATAATGCAGACAGTAGAGCCAGTGCACCTGGGCTCCGTTCGCGTGCCTGGGCGAGTCAGATTTGCCAACGGCGCAGGTCGTCGCGGACTCGGCGTCTGTCAAGACACCTGCTTCAGCGACTGATGGTGTGATGCACTGCGTGGTCTCCTGTCATTCCGGTCGGTAGCGCGAGAGCTTCGCGAGACACGGGCTGTTCAGGCGTTCTGACGCGTTGCCCATACCACCCAGGTGGTAAAGACAGACCCATCCCTCCACTGCATCCTTCAGGGCGGATGCAGGCGTTGAGTGGCGCCACCCAGGGCGGCTCGGGGGGGACGTTCCGGGGGTGCCACCGACGCGGGGAGCGCCATCAGGCGCGGCAGCGCGCTTCTTCGGGAGACGGGGCAGGGGGCTGCCCGGTTCCGGACGCGGGTGCTGCCGGGGCGAGGTGCTGGCGCCGGGCGGCCTGGAGCATGAGGCCGCCCGGCGTTCAGCGTTCGGCGCGAGGTGGAGGTGCGATCAATCCCCACCTCGGTGAAGCGTCTCAGCAGCCCAGGTTGGCGCCTGGGCTCACGCCCAGCATGCTGGTGAAGCGCTGATAGTTGTCGATGCGGCTCTGCACCTGGCCCGGGTTGCCACCGTTGCACTCCAGCGAGCCATTGATGGTGCGGATGGTTTCTCCGAAGCCGCGGCCGTCGACCATGGCGCGGTGCGCGGACATGGTTCCAGCGCCGGCCTGCGTGGTCCAGAACCAGAACGCGGAGCGCCACGCGGCGTTGGGGTCCTGGGCCAGCAGGTCCGGGTTGGTGTGGAGCGGCAGCCCCAGCGCGGTGCCCGCGGCGCAGTAGTTGCCGTTCCAGGACAGCTGGATGGGCCCACGTCCGTAGTACTTCTTGCCAGCGACGCAGTTGCAGCCCGGCGGGCCCCATGAGCCGCAGTAGTCACCGCGGTTGATTTCCTCGACGTACACGTAGTGCCCCGTCTCATGGGCCGTGTTGGCGAAGAAGGCCGCCACCTCGCGCTTGCGCGTCTCCAGCGAGCCCGTGTTGGCGAAGGCCGGGAAGCTGTTCGCGGCGGCGATGAGGCTGCTGTACGTGTAGAAGGGGTTCCGGTTCGGGAACATGGCGTTGAACGTGGACTCGCTCAGGATGGCCGCCAGACCCGTGCCGGGGTTGCCTCCGCCTCCGTCGACGCGGTCAAACGTCCAGCGCTGGTTCGTGCGCTGCTCGTAGGGGTACTGCACCAGCTCCGTGCCGTTGGCCGTGCTGCCCCAGTACACGTCAATGGCCATGTCCGTGTGGCGCGCGCGGATGCTGAACTCGCTGCCCACCTCCTTCACGAAGCGGAACTGTTGGTTCGCTCCGCCGCCATAGCTCCACTGGTGGACCAGCGCGTTCGCCGCGGTGCTGACCTCCTTGATGTCCAGCGCCTTGTTGCTGTTCACGTTGATGATGCTGAAGTAGCCCCCGGACGTGGGCGTGACCCGGAAGCGCTGCGCGTTGGTGCCGTTGCAGTCCCATTGCTGCACCTTGGCGCCGTCCGCCGTGCTCGACGAGGCGACGTCGATGCACTTGCTCGTCATCACCGAACGGATGACGTAGGTGCCTTCGGTGATGGTGTCGACGATGGCGGCGGCTTCCACCTGGCCCACCGGTTCGAGGGCGGCGGGCGCTGGCTCGGCGCCACCACAGCCTCCCAGGGCGCTCAGGCCCCCACAGATTCCCAGCAGCGCCAGACTGCGTGACACGAACTTGCCGGACATGCTTGTGCTCCTTGCGGTCGAGGGGTTCTCGGGCGCTCCACGCCTGGGGCGGGCGGAGGCCTTGGCTCCGGGGGACCGGAGCCGCAAGGACTGTACGGCAAGCCGTAAAGCATGAATAACTAGACAAAGACGCGGGGCGCGAAGCGTTGAGCAGCGGACGCGCCGCGGCGGCTCAGGCTTGCGGTTGCGCGGCGGGGACGGCCTGGGGCAGCAGCGCGTCCGGGAGCTCGTCTTCCACGCCGCGCACGCGCGGAGAGGACCAGGTCAGCACGACGCTGCCCGCCAGCATGATGCCCAGGACGACGTAGAGCAGGGCGATGCCGCGGCCCGGACCGGTGCCCAGCACCTGGCCGAAGGTGCTGGCCAGGGCGCCGTCCCGCGCCATCCAGGGGTCGAAGAGCTGGTCCGTCAACGGGCCCGCGAGCAGCGCCGCGATGGGCGGGGCAATCAGGGCGAGCATCCGGCGCGTGGAGAACACGCGCCCCTGGATTGGGGGCGGCACCTTGCTCTGCCAGATGGCCTGCGAGCAGCCCATGGCCACCGGGGCGGTGAACATGAACACGAAGGCGGCGCACGCGACGACGAACACGCTGGCGGGGAGCGCCGCGGCCAGCAAGGCCAGGCCCGCGACGAGCTCCGCGCCCAGCACGCCGAAGATGCGCCGCTTCGGGCCTCCCCAGACGCCCATGGTGATTCCGCCCGCCACCATGCCGACGCCGGAGCAGGACACCACCAGGCCCAGCGTCGCCGGATCCGTGAAGCTCAGCACCAACGGGGTGATGAGCACCGTCACCAGCACGGAGACCAGGTTGACGGCGGAGCTGAAGGCCAGCAGGCCCAGCAGGCCGGGGCGCTCACGGATGAAGCGCCAGCCCAGGGCGATGTCCGTCCACAGCGACTTGCGGGCCTCGAGCTGGCCGGCCTCCTGTTCGGGCTGGGGGATGCGCACGCTCAGCAGCGTGGCCAACGCGAAGAGGAAGGTCGCCAGGTCGATGAGCAGCACGCCTTGCAAGCCAATGTTCACCACCAGCACGCCCGCCATCGCGGGGCCCAGGAGCTGGCCCGCGCTCATGGCCAGCTCCACCATGCCGTTGGCCCGGCCCAGGTTCTGCTTGGAGACCAGCAGGGGCGTGGTCGTGGAGAAGGCCAGGATGCGGAAGGTGCTGAAGGCGGCGCTCAGCGCCAGGGGCGGATAGAAGTGCCAGTTTTGAAGGGCCCACAGCCCGGCGCGATCCGCCGCGACCAGGCACCACATCAACCCAATGGCCGTCATCGCGCCCAGGTCCGCCAGCAACATCACCCGCTGGCGGTTGCGGCGGTCCACCATGGAGCCCGCGACGGGGGCGAGCAGCACCATCGGGAGGAACCCGAAGAAGGACGCCAGCGAGTACTCCGTGACGGAGTCGCTGTTCTGGTAGACGAAGACGCCCACCGAGAACTGGGTGAGCCCCGTCCCCAGCGACGAGACGAGCTGACCCAACCAGATGAGACTGAAGACCCGGGCAGGGTGTGTGACGACGTTCCTGCTTGAGAATGCCATGCCGTCAGCGGGCCTTCCGCGGACGTGTGCCGCTCGGTGTCAGATGCATCGCTAGAGTCTTCGTGAGCACGGCCAGGACGTCCATCCGGATGCCGCGTTCTTTTTATCGGGAACCGCCATCACTGTAATAATCGTTCTTATCGTTTATATGGACAAGCTGGCAACGGCGGTGGCACAAGCTGCGCTGTATCGAGGGGGCGGGCTCAAGCGTGGTGCGAGCGTGCTCCCTCTTCCGGGCGAAGCGGCATGCTGTCTCGGGGAGCCTTGGCCGGAAGCTGTCTACCGGGGGTTCTCCGTGCGCAGTCGGGTGTCGTGGCCGCGTATCAGCCCGGTCCGTGTCCAGCGCAGGAGAAGACATGACCGAGCACATCGAGCCGCGAGCTCACCGTTTCCCCACCCTGGTGGACGTGTTGTGTCAACGCGCCGAGTCCCAAGGCGACGCGCTGCTGTATCGCTTCCTGGAGACAGGAGACGTGGACGGCCCGGTGGAGGAGTGGACCTACCGGCGGCTGGACTCACGGGCGCGGTCGCTGGGGGCTCGGCTGCGCGCCCTGGGCGCGCAGGGAGAGCGGGCGCTGCTGCTCTACCCGCCAGGCCTGGAGTTCGTCGCGGGCTTCATGGGCTGTTTGTATGGCGGCGTCATCGCCGTGCCCTGTTATCCGCCGGACCCCACGCGGTTGGACCGCACGCTGCCCCGCCTTCGCGCCATCGCCCGGGACTGTGGCGCGCGCTACGTGCTCACGACGAGCACCATCCAGGAGATGGCGGAGTTCCTCACGCCGCAGGCGCCCGAGCTGGGGGAGCTGCAGTGGATTGCCAGTGACGCGGTGCCGGAGTCCGAGGCCACGGACTGGAAGCGCCCGGACCTGACGTCCGAGTCGCTGGCCTTCCTGCAATACACGTCGGGGTCCACGGGCAACCCGAAGGGCGTCAAGGTCAGCCACGCCAACATCCTCCACAACGAGTCGTTGATTACACGCGGCTTCGGGTTGCAGGAGGAGCGCTCGGTGGGCGTGGGCTGGTTGCCCATGTTCCATGACATGGGGCTCATCGGAAAGGTGTTGCAGCCGCTCTACCTGGGCTTCCCGTGCGTGCTGATGTCTCCCATCGCGTTCCTTCAGCGGCCCCTGCGCTGGCTGGAGGCCGTCTCCCACTTCAAGGGGACGTGCAGCGGTGGACCCAACTTCGCGTATGACCTGTGCGCGCGAAAGGCCCGCGCCGAGGACGTGGCCCGCCTGGACTTGAGCCACTGGGACCTGGCCTTCAACGGCGCGGAGCCCGTGCGGCGCGAGACGATGGAGCGCTTCGCGGAGACGTTCGCGCCCGCCGGCTTCCGGCGCGAGGCCTTCTATCCCTGCTACGGCCTTGCCGAGGCGACGCTCATCGTCAGCGGCGGCGTGAAGGGGACGCCCTGCGTGCAGGAGCGCTACGACACCCGCTCGCTGGAGCTGGGACGGGCGAATCCGTCGTCGGACGCGGAGGAGGGACCCACGGCGCGCACGCTGGTGTCCTCCGGTCAGGGCGCGCAGGGCCTGCGGCTGCTCATCGTGGACCCGGAGACGCGGGTGCCCCGGGCCGCGCACGAGGTGGGCGAGGTCTGGGTGTCCGGCCCCAGCGTGGCGGGCGGATATTGGGACCGCCCGGAGGAGACGGCGCATGCCTTCGGCGCGCGGCTCGCCAGCGGCGAGGGGCCCTTCCTCCGCACCGGTGACCTGGCCTTCCTGTCGCCGGCGGGCGAGCTCTTCATCACCGGCCGCCTCAAGGACCTGCTCATCGTCCGGGGCCGGAACCTGTATCCGCAGGACCTGGAGCTGACCGCGGAGCGCGCGCACCGCGCGGTGCGTCCCGGCTGCAGCGCCGCCTTCTCCGTGGAAGTGGAGGGGGAGGAGCGGCTGGTGGTGGTCTCCGAGGTGGACGTGCGCGAGGGCTTCGACGGCGCGGCGGTGGTGGGCGCCCTGCGCCGCGCGCTCGCGGACGAGCACCAGGTGCATGCGCAGACGGTGGTGCTGCTACAGGCCCGGAGCATTCCGAAGACGTCGAGCGGGAAGATTCAGCGCCGCGCCTGCCGTGAGGGCTTCCTGGCGGGCACGCTGGAGGTGGTGGAGGTGTCGGGCGAGGAGGCCGCTTTGGCGCCGGAGGCCGCGTCTTCCGCGCCGACCGCGCCCCTTCGCGAGCGCCTGGCCCTGGCGGCCGAGGAGGCCCGTCCCGCGCTGCTGGTGGACTTCCTCCGCGTGGAGGCCGCGCGGGTGCTGCGCACGGCGCCCGCGTCCCTGGCGCCGGACACGTCGCTGGCCAGCCTGGGCCTCGACTCGCTGATGGCGCTGGAACTGCACGGCCGGCTGGAAGAGGAGCTCGGTGTGTCGCTGCCCGTGGCCTTCCTCTGGCAGCACCCGACGCTGGGGGCCGCCGCCGCGCACCTGGTGGACGCGTGGAAGGGCTCCGCCGCGGCCGCCGCGCCGCCGCTGAAGGCCGGCTCGCTGGAGGGAGAGTTGCCGCTGTCTCCCGGCCAGCAGCGCCTGTGGTTCCTGGACCGGCTGGTGCCGCAGAGCGCGCTGTACAACGTCCACTTCCAGCTCCGGCTCTCCGGCGCGCTGGACGTGCCCGCGCTGGAGCGTGCGCTGCAAGGGCTCCTGTCGCGTCACGCGGTGCTTCGCGCGGCCTTCCCGGAAGTGGAGGGCCAGCCGCGCCAGCTCCTGCCGCCCGCGCGTCCGTTGGACGTGGCCCGCGAGGACCTGCGGGCGCTGTCCGCCGCCGACCGCGAGGCGCGGCTCAATCAACTGGCGCGGGCCCAGGGTGAGGCGCCCTTCAACCTGTCGGAGGACCTGCTGGTACGCGCGGCGCTGGTGGCGCTGGAGGACCAGGAGCACGTGCTCCTGATGACCCAGCACCACATCGTCACGGACGGCTGGTCCATTGGCGTGCTGGCCCGGGAGCTGGCCGCGCTGTACCGCGCGGAGGTGGCCGGCGCCGCCGCGCCGCTGGGCGCGCCCGCCTTGCAGTACGTGGACTACGCGCGCTGGCAGCGCGGGCTGGACGGCGCGCTGGATGGGCCGCGCGCCTACTGGGCGCGGAAGCTTCAGAACCTGCCGCGCCTGGAGCTGCCAACGGACTTCCCGCGTCCCCGGGAGCCGGGCTTCCGCGGCGCGCTCCACCGCTTCGCGCTGCCGGCCGAGCTGGTGGACTCGCTCAAGGCGGTGGGCCGGAGCGAGGGCTGCACCTTCTTCGTCACGCTCGCGGCGGCCTGGGCGGCGCTGCTGCACCGCTACAGCGGCCAGGACGACTTCGGCCTGGGCACCATCTTCGCGCAGCGGGACCGGGCCGAGCTGCGGGACGTGGTGGGGTTCTTCGCCAGCACGCTGGTGCTCCGCGCGGACGTGTCCGGCGCGCCTCGCTTCCGGGAGCTGCTGGGCCGCATGCGGCACACGTTCCATGAGGCCCTGGCACACGCGGACCTGCCCTTCGAGGAGGTGGTGGGCGCGTCGCGCGCGGTCCGTGGCGGCGACAACCCGCTGTTCCAGGCGAACCTGGTGCTGGAGAGCCTGCCGCCGGTGGACCTGGACGTGCCGGGCATGCAGTGGCGCCCGGTGCTGCCCGTGCCGGACGGCGCCGTGGAGGGCACGGCGAAGTTCGACCTGCAGCTCGCCGTCGTGGAGACGCCGCGGGGGCTGGAGGGCGCGCTGGAGTACCGCTCGGACCTCTTCTCGGCCGAGACGATGGCGCGGCTGGCGGGACACCTGGAGGCGCTGCTGCGGGGCATCGTCGCTGCGCCGGACGCGCGCGTGGAGGACCTGCCGCTGCTCGACGAGGCGGAGCGCCGCTCGCTGCTGGAGACCTGGAACGACTTCACGGCGCCGCTCTCCCAGGCGCCGTCGCATTGCATCCACGCGCAGTTCCGTGAGCAGGCCGCCCGCACGCCCGACGCGGTGGCGGTGGCCGCCGAGGATGGGACGCTCACCTACGCGGAGCTGGCGGGCCGTGCATCCGCGCTGGCCTTGCACCTGCGCGGCCTGGGCGTGGGCCCCGAGGTGCGCGTGGGCCTGTGCGCCGAGCGCTCGGCGGAGATGGTGGTGGGGATGCTCGGCATCCTCGAGGCCGGTGGTGCCTACGTGCCCCTGGACCCGGACTATCCCCGGGAGCGGCTCACGTACATGCTGGAGGACTCGGGCGCGCGCGTGCTCGTCACGCAGTCCCACCTGGCGGGGACGCTGCCCGTGGCCGGCCTGCACACCGTGCTGCTGGACACGGCGGAGCCCTACGCCGCGGCGCCCGCGTCACCGCTGGCACTGGAGACCACGCCCGGCAACGCGGCGTATGTCATCTACACCTCGGGCTCCACGGGCCGACCCAAGGGCGTGGTGGTGCCGCACGGGGGCGTGGCCAACTTCTTCGCGGCCATGGACGTGCGCGTGGGGCACTCGCCCGCGGGGGCCTGGCTGGCCGTCACCAGCATCTCCTTCGACATCTCCGTCCTGGAGTTGCTGTGGACGCTCACGCGCGGCTTCAAGGTGGTGGTGCAAGGGGAGGGGGCCTCGCTCAAGGCTCCAGCTCGCGCCTCGGGGGCCCGGAAGCGCCCCATGGACTTCAGCCTGTTCTATTTCGCGGACGACGCGGAGGCGTCGCGCGGGGAGAGCAGCTACCGGCTGTTGCTGGAGGGCGCGAAGTTCGCCGACGCCCACGGCTTCGCGGCGGTGTGGACGCCGGAGCGCCACTTCCATGCCTTCGGCGGCCTGTACCCCAACCCCTCCGTGGTGGGCGCGGCCGTCGCCACCGTCACGAAGCGCGTGGCCATCCGCGCAGGCAGCGTGGTGCTTCCGCTCCACCATCCGGTGCGCGTGGCGGAGGAGTGGTCCCTGGTGGACAACCTGTCCGGCGGGCGCGTGGGCATCTCCGTCGCCTCCGGCTGGCACGCCAATGACTTCGTCTTCGCGCCGGAGAAGTACGAGAAGCGCCGCGAGCTGATGATGGAGGGCATCGACACCGTGCGCCGGCTGTGGCGTGGGGAGACGGTGCGCTTCCCGGGCGGCGGCGGCGCCCAGGTGGACGTGAAGCTGCGCCCCCGGCCCGTGCAGGCGGAGCTGCCCGTGTGGCTCACCGCCGCGGGCAACCCGGAGACGTTCATCACCGCGGGCCGGCTGGGGTGCAACATCCTCACGCACCTGCTGGGGCAGACGTGGGAGGACCTGGAGAAGAAGCTGTCCCTCTACCGTCAGGCCTGGCGAGACGCGGGCCACGCGGGCGAGGGCCACGTCACCCTCATGCTGCACACCTTCATCGGCGAGGACATGGCGAAGGTGCGCGCGGTGGTGGAGCAGCCCTTCCGCAACTACCTCAAGAGCTCGGCCGACCTGATGCGGGGCCTGGGGAGCACGCTGGGCATCGACATGGATTCGGCCACGGAGGCGGACCTGGACCGGCTCGCCGGCCACGCCTTCGACCGCTACTTCGAGACGAGCGGCCTGTTCGGCACGCCGCGCTCGGTGCGAGAGCGCATCGGGCAGCTTCAGGCCCTGGGCGTGGACGAGGTGGGGTGCCTCATCGACTTCGGCATCCCCGCCGACACGGTGCTGGCCAGCCTGCCGCTGCTGGACGAGGTGCGGCAGCGCTGCGTGCGGGACAGCCGCCGCGCGGGCACGGCGAAGACGATTCCCGAGCAGCTCCGCGAGCACGGCGTGACGCACCTGCAGTGCACGCCGTCCCTGGCGCGCGCGCTGCTGTCGGAGCCCGAGTCCGTCGAGGCGCTGGGCGGCCTGCGCCGGCTGATGGTGGGCGGCGAGGCCCTGCCGGGCGCGCTGGCCGCGTCCCTGCGCGAGGCGCTGCCGGAGTCCGCCGAGCTGCTCAACATGTACGGCCCCACGGAGACGACCATCTGGTCCTCCACGGCGCGCGTGGCCACGGAGGAGACAGCGGCGGTCGTCTCCATCGGCACGCCGCTGCTGCGCACGAGCTTGTACGTCCTGGATGCACGGCTACAGCCGGCGCCGGTGGGCGTGGCGGGTGAGCTGTACATCGGCGGCGCGGGCGTGGTGCGCGGCTACCTGGGTCGACCCGAGCTGACGGCGGAGCGCTTCATTCCGGATGCCTGGGCGCGCGAGCCCGGGGCCCGGCTGTACCGCACGGGTGACCGCGCGCGGTGGCGGCCCGACGGCACCATGGAGTTCCTCGGCCGCGTGGATTACCAGCTCAAGGTGCGTGGCTTCCGCATCGAGGCGGGGGAAATCGAGGCGGCGCTCACCGCCCAGCCCGTGGTGCGCGAGGCGGTGGTGGTGGCGCGCGAGGACGTGCCCGGCGACGTGCGGCTCGTGGCCTACGTGGTGCCCGCGCAGGGCACGGCGGTGGACGCGGCCACGCTGCGCGACGCCCTGGCGCAGCGGCTGCCGGAGCACATGGTCCCCTCGCTCGTCATGGAGCTGCCGGCGCTCCCGCTGACGCCCAATGGCAAGGTGGACCGCAAGGCCCTGCCCGCGCCCAGCGTGGCGCGCGCCGCGAAGGCGGCCTTCGTGGCGCCGCAGGGGCAGTTGGAGGAGCAGATTGCCCAGGTGTGGCGCAGCGTCCTCCGCGTGGAGTCGGTGGGCGTGCACGACAACTTCTTCGACCTGGGCGGCCACTCGCTGCTGATGGTGCAGGTGCACACACAGCTCAAGTCGGTGCTGGGGCAGGAGCTCCCCCTGCTGAAGCTGCTGGAGCACCCCACCATCAGCACCCTGGCGCGCTTCGCCCGGCAGGAGCCCGCGGCGGCGCAGTCCCAGGTGGAGGCCGCGCAGGACCGGGCCAGGCGGCAGTTGGAGAGCCTCAAGCGTCAGCGTCAGCGCGGCAGGAAGTAGCGGCGCGAGGAGCGCGCGGACTACCCGCGCGTTTCAGTCAGCGCCAGCCGGATGGCGCGTGCCACGGGCGAGGCGTCATCCTCCTGCCCCTGAACCGCGAAGGGGGCGCGGGACAGCAGCGGCGGCTGGGCCATGAAGCGCGGCCGGGCTCCCCGGTGCGGCTGGGCGGAATGGACCAGGAAGGGGTGGCACAGGTACACGGTGCCGGCCTCTCCCGTGGCGAGCGTGAGCGGCCGGTGGGCCGACACGCCCAGCTTCCCGGCGAGCGCCATGAACGTCAGCCCAGCGTCTCCCTCGGGGGCCAGCACGCGGGCGATGTCCCGGTGGGAGCCCACGCGGATGCGGGTGGGGGCGTCGTCCTCGCCCACGTCGGAGAAGAGGAAGAGCATCAGCAGGGCGCGGCCTTTCGAGGCCACGTTCACCCGCCAGGAGAAAAACGAACCCGGGTCGTCACCTGGGAAGCTGGCGTCGACATGCCAGCCGTCGTCTCCGGGCGCGTCCGGGCTGGGGAAGCGGACGGGGAAGGTGCCCAGGCTGCCTCGGGGGAGCCAGCGTCCGGGCCCCACCAACTGGTCGAACGCGCCTCGCAGCCGGGGGGTGTTCGCCGCCTGCCGGAAGGGCTCCTGCGCATAGTCCCCAAGCCGGATGACCGGCTGCTTCCAGGTGGCCGGATTGTCCGGAGCACAGCCTGTGTCGCGCCAGAGCAGCTCGCGGCACGTATCCGCCAGCTCGCGGGGGAAGGCCTGGTCCAGTCGGACGAATCCACTCTCGATAAATTGCGCCACTTCCCTAGGGGAAAGTTCCACTCGGGTTGCCTCCTCGCGGTCCAGGCCCGTGGACGTCCGGCAGCGGATTCCCTGACAGATTTGCCTGTGCGGGGCCGGTCGCCCGCGGCGCGGTGCTGTATCGATTTATCATAAGAATTCATGCGCCAGATGATTGCTTCGGGGGGCGGGGTACGTGGCCCTGCTGTCCGTCAGGTGGAGCTGGCTGGCGTGTGAAGGAAACATCCAGGTTATTGCGTTTGCTGTTGGACTCCCCTGGGTATCGTCCCCGCGGACGCTGGGCCACGGATAGATTTTATGTGTATGAGTCCTCGCTTCCCCCCGGAATGAAGGTGGCGCGTGCTCCGTCCAATGGGTGCGCCATGCCTTGGGAGCGCCCTATCTGGAATTAGTTTCGCTGAGGCATTCCATGTGATTGGTTTGTTGATTCTTGAGTCAAAAGACGCTGTTCGAAGTCTTGATGATTGAGAGATTCCAGAGGCTCCGTTTGGAGTGTCCGGTTCTCGTGAGGTTGCACGAAGTGATTTTGTGATGATTGGCTTGCGCCAATACTGTTAATTGGGCATTGATCTGTTTTTCCTTGTATCGGGTCTATCGTGCTCGTTCGTCGAGGCAATGCCCGGCTTTCGCGCGTGCCAGTCAGAGGTCCGGGTGTCGTCACAAAGTGGGTTGTCGAAGGCGGGTTTTGCCGAAGTGCGTGCTCGTTTGACAGCGGTCCTTGCTCAGCGGTTGGGAGTCGAGGCGCACACCCTGGATGTCAGAGAGCGTTTCAGTCTGTATGGGCTTGATTCGCTGAAGGCCACCGGCTTCATCGCAGAGGTGGGGGCGATGCTGGGCCGTTCATTGTCTCCCACGCTTGCCTGGGAACACCCCACGTTGGATGCGTTGGCTCGCTACCTCGCGGGTGAGCAGGATGGCGCGCCTTCACATTCCCTGGCACCTTTCGCCCGGGCCCACGAGCCCATCGCCATTGTTGGATTGGCCTGCCGCTATCCCCAGGCGCCGGATCCGGAGGCCTTCTGGCGTCTGCTCGTGGGGGGGACGGATGCCATTACGGAAGTGCCGCCGGACCGGTGGGACGTCAACCGCCTCTATGACCGAGACCCCGCGGCGCCTGGCAAGGTGGTCTCCCGCTGGGGCGGCTACCTGGACCGCGTGGATAGCTTTGACCCGCTCTTCTTCGGCATTTCGCCGAAGGAGGCGCTCCACATGGACCCGCAGCAGCGGCTCATGCTGGAGCTGAGCTGGGAGGCGCTGGAGGACGCGGGTATCGCCGCGGACCGGCTGCAGGGCTCACCCACGGCGGTCTGCTTCGGCGCCGCGTGGATGGACTACGAGATGATGCTGCAGCGCTTCGGCATGAAGCGCATCTCCTCGTATACGTCCACGGGCTATCACCACAGCGTCCTGGCCAACCGGGTCTCCTACGTCCTGGGGCTGCGGGGGCCGAGCTTCTCCATCGACTCGGCCTGCTCGTCCTCGCTCACGGCGGTGCACCTGGCCTGTGAGAGCCTGCGCAGGGGCGAGTCGACGCTGGCCCTGGTGGGTGGTGTGAATCTCACCATCGCCCCCGAGAGCACGGTGTCCCTGTCCAAGCTGGGGGCCCTCTCTCCAGACGGGCGCTGCTACACGTTCGATGCACGGGCCAACGGCTTCGTGCGTGGCGAGGGGGCGGGCGTGGCGGTGCTCAAGCCGCTCTCCCTGGCGCTCGCGGACGGGGACGCCATCTACTGCGTCATCCGCGGCAGTGCCATCAACAACAATGGTGGCAGCAACGGCCTCACCGCGCCCAACCCCAAGGCGCAGGCGGAGGTCATCCGCCAGGCGTGCGTCAGCGCAGGGATCGAGCCGGCGGAGGTGCAGTACGTCGAGGCGCATGGCACGGGCACGCAGCTGGGAGATCCGCTGGAGGCGCAGGCCCTGGGCGAGGTGCTCGGCGCGGGACGGCCCGAGGGCAAGCCCCTGCTCATCGGGTCCTGCAAGACGAACATCGGGCACCTGGAGGCCGCGGCGGGCATCACCGGGCTCATCAAGACCGCGCTGTGCATCAAGCACCGCGTGCTACCGGCCAGCCTCCACTACGAGAAGCCCAATCCGCTCATTCCCTTCGAGGCGCTGGGCCTGTCGGTCCACCACACCCTGGGGGACTGGCCGGAGCCCGACCGGAAGCTCCTCGCGGGCGTCAGCTCCTTTGGTTTCGGGGGCGCGAACTGCCACGTGGTGCTGGAGGAGGCCCGCCTCCCGGAGGCGCGGCTCCTCCACCTGTCAGGTGAGACGGCGGAGGCGCTGCGGGGCGCCGCGCGGGGGCTGCTCGACCGCGTGACGGCCCGGGAGCACCTGCCGCTGGGCGAGGTGCTCGGCGCGGCCGAAGCGGACGCGGGCGCGCATGCGCACCGCCTGACGGTGACGGTCCGGACCCGGAAGGACCTTCGGGTGGGCCTGGAGCGCTTCCTGGAGGGAGCGCCGCGGCCGGGTGTGTCCGTGGGGATGGTGGCGAAGGACGCGGTCCGCAAGCCGGTGTTCGTCTATTCGGGGCACGGCTGCCAGTGGCCCCGCATGGGCCTGCCGCTGCTGGACGCCGAGCCGGTGTTCCGGGAGACCTTGCTGCGCTGCGACGCGCTCATCCGGGAGTACGAAGGTTGGTCGCTGCTGGAAGTGCTGGCCGCTGATGACGCGGCGGCGCGGCTGAGCCGGCTCGATATCGGGCTGCCCGCGATTGTGTCTGTGGAGGTGGCCCTGACGGACCTCTGGCGCTCGTGGGGCATCGAGCCCGGCGCAGTGGTGGGGCACAGCATCGGTGAGGTGTCGGCGGCGTATGCGGCGGGCGCCCTGGACCTCGAGGACACCCTCCGCGTCGTCTGCGCCGAGAGCAGGCTGATGCACACGCAGGCGGGCAAGGGCAGCCTGGCCGTCGTCGGCGTGCCCTGGACGGAGGCCGCCGAGCTGCTCGTGGGCTACGAGGGGCGGTTGTTCCGCGCCATCGACTCGGGCGCGGGCTCCACGGTGTTGTCGGGGGATGTGGACGCGCTGGTGGAGGTGCTCGCGTCGCTGCAGCAGCGCGGAGTCTTCTGCCGGCAGGTGGACATCGACGTTCCGGTGCACAGCCCCCGCATGGACGTGCTGGCGGACGCCCTCTCCGAGGAGCTTCGGGGCATCCGCCCCCGCCCGACGCGTGTTCCCCTGATTTCGTCCATCACCGGCGCGGAGTTCGACGGCAAGCGCGCGGACGCCTCCCACTGGGTGCGGAACATCTCGTGGCCCACGCTCTTCACTGGCGCGCTCTCCCACGCCATCCAGGAGGGCTACGACACCTTCCTGGAGGTCAGTCCGCACGCGATTCTGCGGCACCCCATCGACGCGACGCTGAAGCACCTGGGGCGGCAGGGCCGCGTGGTGCCCTCCCTGCGGCGGCAGGAGGATGAGCGGGCCACGCTGTTCGACTCGCTGGGTGTCCTCTACGTATCGGGACAGTCGGTCCAATGGGACGTGGTCGCAGCGCATGCGGCTGACGGTGAGGGGGACGCGGTGCACCTGCTGCCCCTGTCGGCGCGGAGCCCGGAGGCGCTCAAGGCGCTGGCCGCGGAGTGGCGCGACTTCCTGGGCAAGGAGTCGGGCGCGCCGCTTGACGACGTCACCTACACCGCGAGCGTGCGCCGGGGCCACCTGTCCCATCGGCTGTCGGTGGTGGGCGGCTCGCGACGGGAGCTGGCGGAGGCGCTGGACGCCGTCACGCGGGGGGCGCTCCCGCCAGGCGTGAGTGAGGGACGGGTGAGTCCCGAGGGCCGGGCCAAGGTGGCCTTCGTCTTCCCGGGGCAGGGCTCCCAGTGGCTGGGCATGGGGCGTCTGCTCCTGCGCGAGGAGCCGGTGTTCAAGTCCGCCATCGAGGCGTGCGAGCAGGCCATGCGGCCGCACGTGGACTGGTCGCTCACGGCGGAGCTGCTGGCGGACGAGCAGCACTCGCGTCTGCAGGACATCGACGTGGTGCAGCCGGTGCTCTTCGCGATGCAGGTGGCGCTGGCGGCGCTGTGGCGCTCCTGGGGCGTGGAGCCGGACGCGGTGGTGGGGCACAGCATGGGCGAGGTGGCCGCCGCGCACGTCGCGGGCGCGCTCTGCCTGGAGGACGCGGCGGCCGTCATCTGCCTGCGCAGCCAGCTCCTGCGCCGCAAGAGCGGGCAGGGGGCCATGGCGGTGGTGGAGCTGGGGCTGGAGCACGCCCGCGAGGCGCTGGCTGGCTACGAGACGCGGCTCTCTGTCGCGGTCAGCAACAGCGCGCGCTCCACGGTGCTCTCGGGTGACACGGACGCGCTGGAGTCGCTGCTGCCGAAGCTCGAAGGCCAGGGGGTGTTCTGCCGCCGGGTGAAGGTCAACGTCGCCTCTCACAGTCCGCAGATGGACTCGCTGAAGGACGACCTCTTGCGGGTGCTCGACGGTGTCGCGCCGCGGAGCGCGCCCGTGCCCATCTACTCCACCGTGACGGGGCGGACGAGCGACGGCGCGGGCTTCCACCCGGCCTACTGGGTCAGCAACCTGCGCGAGCCGGTGCTGTTCCACGGCGCCGTCGAGCAGCTCCTGTCGGATGGCTTCACGGTGCTGGTCGAGGTGAGCCCGCACCCGGTGCTGCTCGCGCCCATCGAGGAGACGCTGCGCGAGTCGAAGCAGGGCGCCATCGCGCTCGCGTCCTTGCGGCGACAGACGCCCGAGCGCCGCAGCCTGCTGGAGTCTCTGGCGGCGCTGTACGCCTGGGGCTGCGCGGTGGACTGGAAGGCGCTGCATCCGGCGAAGGGCCGTGTCGTCGCGCTCCCAAGGTATCCGTGGCAGCGAGAGCGCTTCTGGCTCCCGGACGAGGTGGAGGTGGAGTCGCAGCCGGGGGGCAAGACTGCCGCGGACGGGAAGGGACATCCCCTCATCGGTGGTTCGCTCTCTTCGTCCGTGCAGCCCGGGACTCACTTCTGGGAGCGGACCGTGAGCACGGCGGCGTTCCCATATCTGGCTGACCACTGCGTGTGGGGGGACGTCGTCTTCCCGGGCGCGGGTTACGTGGAGATGGCGCTGAGCGCCGGCGCGGAGGTGCTGGGCGAGGCGGGGCTCGTGCTGGAGGACGTCTCGTTCAACGAGATGCTCGCGCTGGAGCCGGGCCAGTCGAGGCGCGTGCAGGTGGTGCTGAGCGAGGAGGAGGCGGGTCGCGCCACCTTCCAGATTGCCAGCCGCGCGGAGGGCGAGACGGCCTGGCGCAAGCACGCGGCGGGCACGGTGCGGCGGGAGGCACGCGCGGACGCGGCCGTTGAAGCACCGGAGGCGATCCGAGCGCGCGTCACGGTAGAGGTCTCCGCCGAAGCGCACTACCAGCGTCGGCGGGCGCAGGGCCTCATGTATGGCCCGACGTTCCAGGGCCTGCGGGGTATCTGGCGCGGCGAGCAGGAGGCGCTGGGACGCCTGGAGGTCTCCGACACGGTGGCCTCGGAGGCGGGGGCGTACCGGCTCCACCCCGCGTTGCTGGATGCGGGGCTGCAGGTGGCGGTGGAGCTCCTTGCCCCGCTGACCGCGACGTCCGCGCCAGCGACGCACGTGCCGGTGGGCATCGGGCGGATGCGCTTCTTCCAGCGCCCCGGGCGCGCGGCCTGGGCGCGGGTGAAGGCCCGTGAGGAGGGGGCCGCGAGCGAGCGCGAGCGCACCTTCGACTTCTGGTTGCTGGATGCGCAGGGCCAGGTGCTGCTGGAGCTTGAAGCGCTGCGCCTGTACCGCCTGGATGCGGGCGCCTCCGCCCGCGGGGAGCTTGGCGCGTGGCTCTACCAGGTGGCCTGGGAGGAGCGTCCGCTGCCGACGGAGCTGGCGTGGCCCGAGCGCACGGCGGGGAGCTGGTTGATTCTCCAGGACGGCGGCGGCGTGGGGCAGCGGCTGTCCGCGCAGCTCCGGAGTCGGGGTGAGACGTGCGTGCTCGTCGCGCCCGGTGATGCGTACCGACTGACCGGGCCGGGGAGCGCCGAGGTGGAGCCCCGGAGTCCGGAGCACTGGCGCAGGCTGCTGACCGAGCTGTTGGGCGCGGGCGTGCCGCCATGCCGCGGCGTGGTGCACCTGTGGAGCCTGGACATGGCCTCCACGGAGACCCTGACGCCACAGGCGCTGGAGGACTCGCGGCGGCTGGGGACCACCAGCGTGCTGCACCTGGTGCAGGCGCTTTCGGATGCGGGCTGGCGGGATGCGCCCCGGCTCTGGCTGGCCACACGCGGGGCACGCTCCGCGGGCAAGGCGGCGGAACGTGTCGCGGTGGCGCAGGCGCCGCTGCTGGGGCTGGGGCAGGTGTTGGCGGTGGAGCAGCCGGAGCTGCGCTGCACCCGCGTGGACCTGGAAGGCGGCGCGGACGTCGCCGCGGATGCGCTGCTGCGGGAGCTGTCATCGACCTCGTTCGAGGACCAGACCGCGTGGCGGGGCGGCACGCGACTGACCGCGCGGCTGTCTCGGGCGGCGGAGGCGTTGTCCGCACACGAGCCGGCGACGCTGGTGCGCGAGGAGGGCACCTGCCTCATCACGGGTGGCCTGGGCGGGCTGGGGCTGGAGCTCGCGCGCTGGCTCGTTTCCCTGGGCGCACGTCACCTGCTGCTGATGGGCCGCCGCGCTCCCTCCGCGGAGGCGGAGCAGGCGCTGGCGGCGCTTCGTGAGGCCGGCGCTCGGGTGGAGTTCTTCCAGGGCGACGTCGCGCGGCCGGAGGACGTGGCGGGCGCGCTGGCTCGGGTCGCTGAAGTGATGCCCCCGCTGCGTGGCGTGTTCCATGCGGCGGGGCTCCTCGAGGACGGCCTGTTGCTCAACCTCACCGAGGCGCGCTTCGCCTCGGTGTCGGCACCGAAGGTCCTGGGCAGTTGGAACCTGCACGCGCAGACGCGGCACCTGCCGCTGGAGCACTTCGTGCTGTTCTCCAGCGTGGCCGCCTCGCTGGGCACGCCGGGGCAGTCGAACTACGCGTCGGCGAATGCCTTCATGGACGCGCTGGCCCAGGCTCGCCGGGCGGAGGGGCTGCCCGCGTTGAGCATCAACTGGGGCACCTGGACACAGGTGGGCCTCGCGGCGGCGCAGTCCATCCGCGGTGACCGCCTGGAGGCTCGTGGCCTGGGCGGCATGGCTCCGGACAAGGCGCTGGCGGTGCTCGGCATGCTGCTGGGACAGGCGCGGCCGCAGCTCAGCGTCATGGCCTTCGAGCCGCGCCAGTGGCTGGGCTTCTATCTGGCCGCGGCGCAGTCGCCCTACTTCACGAAGCTGGCGCAGGAGCCGTCCAGCCAGCCCGCCGTGAGCGCGGGCAAGCGCCGGATTCGAGAGCAGCTCGAAGCGGCCCGGGCGTCCGAGCGGCGCGGCCTGCTGGATACGCACCTGCGCGAGCTGATTGGCGGGGTGCTGCGGATGGCGCCCGCGCGCATCGAGCCACGGACACCGCTGGTGACCTTCGGGCTCGATTCGCTGATGAGCATGGAGATTCGCAACCGCCTGGAGGCGGCGCTCGGGCTGAAGCTCAGCGCGACGGTGGTGTGGACCTATCCGACGGTGGCCGCGCTGGCGCCTTTCCTGGCGGAGAAGTTGTCGCTCCCGCTGGAGGACGCCCCCTCCGCGCCCGAGCCCGCGCCGGAGGTGGCGGCGGCGAAGGCCCCGGCGGCGGACGCGACGGCCAGCGAGATTGACGACCTGTCGGAAGAAGAAGTCGAGCGGCTGTTCGCTCAGAGGATGGCGCAAGGCTCATGACGACGTTCGCGGAGAAGATCGCGCAGTACTCCCCCAAGCGGCTCGCGCTGCTGGCCATGGACCTCAAGTCCCGGCTCGACGCGGTGGAGGGCAGCCGGTCGGAGCCCGTGGCCATCATCGGCATGGGCTGCCGCTTCCCGGGCGGAGGGAACGACCCGGCTTCGTACTGGAACCTCCTGTGCAACGGCGTGGACGCCGTCACCGAGGTGCCGTCCTCGCGGTGGACCCGCGAGGACATGGCGCGGATGGACCCCGAGGCCCAGGAGAAGCTGGGCGCGAAGTGGGGCGCCTTCATCAACGCGGTGGACCAGTTCGACGCGGACTTCTTCGGCATCTCTCCGCACGAAGCGCACCGGATGGACCCGCAGCAGCGCATCCTCCTGGAGGTGGCGTGGGAGGCGTTGGAGAACGCGGGCCAGGACATGGCTCGGCTGGCGGGGAGCCGCACGGGCGTGTTCGTGGGCGTGTACAGTGACGACTACGCGCTGTTGCAGGTGGGCAACCCGTCCGCCCGCGACTCCAGCAGCGTGACGGGCGCCATCAACTGCGTGGTGCCGGGGCGGCTGTCGTACCTCCTGGACTTCCAGGGCCCCAGCCTGTCCGTGGACACCGCGTGCTCGTCCTCGCTGGTGGCGCTGCACCTGGCCGCGCAGAGCCTCCGCCAGCAGGAGTGCTCCATGGCGCTGGCGTGTGGCGTCAACCTCATCCTGTCGCCGCTGTCGTCGAGCCGGGTGTCTCGCGCGCAGGCGCTCGCGCCGGATGGACGCTGCAAGACCTTTGATGCCCGCGCCAACGGCTTCGTGCGGGGCGAGGGCTGCGGGGTGGTCGTCCTCAAGCGGCTGTCGGATGCGCTGGCGGCGGGGGACACCGTCCTCGCGCTCATCCGGGGCTCCGCCGTCAACCAGGACGGCAAGTCAGCGGGGCTGACGGCGCCCAACGTGCTCGCGCAGAAGGCGCTCATCCGCCAGGCGCTCCAGAGCGCGAACCTGGAGCCCGCCGACATCGACTGCGTCGAGGCCCACGGCACCGGGACGTCGCTGGGGGACCCCATTGAGATGGAGGCGCTCCACGAGGTGTATGCCCAGGGGCGCACCGCGGAGCAGTCGCTGGTGGTGGGCGCGGCGAAGACGAGCATTGGCCACCTCGAGTCGGCCGCGGGCATCGCGGGCATCATCAAGATGGTCCTGTCGATGCAGCACGGGGCCGTCCCGCCGCTCGCGCACTTCCAGCGGCTCAACCCGCGCATCGACTTCGGGGGTGAGGCCCTCACGGTTCCCACGAAGCTGCACCTCTGGCCCGCGCGGGAGACGCGCAAGCGCAGGGGCGCGGTCAGCTCGTTTGGAATCAGCGGCACGAATGCCCATGTGATTCTCGAAGAGGCCCCCGTGGCCGCGCCCGCTGCGCCTTCTCGTGGGGCGTATCTGCTGCCGCTGTCCGCGCGCTCACCCGCCGCGCTTCAGGCGTTGGCCCGGAAGTACGCGGACGTCCTCGCGTCGTCCCCGGAGGTGTCGCTCCGGGATGTCTGCTTCACCGCGGCGCTGCGGCGGACCCACCACGAGTACCGGACGGCGGTCGCGGGGGACTCGGCGGAGGCGGTGGCGCGGCGGCTCCGTGAGTTCGCCTCGGAGGGGCCTGCTCCGGCGGCGACGGACACGGACACCCGGCGCAAGGCGGTCTTCGTGTTCCCGGGGCAGGGCTCGCAGTGGGTTGGCATGGGGCGGCAGCTCCTCGAGCAGGAGCCTGTCTTCCGTGAGGCCGTGGAGCGCATCGACGCGGCAATGCGGCCCCACGTCACGTGGCGTCTGGTCGACGTGCTGCGCGCACCCGCCGAGGACTCCCGTCTCCAGGACATCGACGTCGTGCAGCCGGTGTTGTTCGCCATGGCGGTGGCGCTGGCGGCGCTGTGGCGCTCCTGGGGCGTGGAGCCGGACGCGGTGGTGGGGCACAGCATGGGCGAGGTGGCCGCGGCGCACGTCGCGGGCGCGCTCCGCCTGGAGGACGCGGCGGCCATCATCTGCCTGCGCAGCAAGCTGCTGCGGCGCATCAGCGGCCAGGGCGCCATGCTCGCGACGGAGCTGGCCCTGGAGGACGCGCGCAAGACGCTGGCGGGGCGCGATGACCGCGTGGCCATCGCGGTGAGCAACAGTCCAACCTCCACGGTGCTGTCGGGGGAGCCCGCCGCGCTCGAAGCGATTCGCGCCGAGCTGGAGTCGCGCAACGTCTTCTGCCGCTGGGTGAAGGTCGACGTGGCCTCGCACAGCCCGCAAGTGGACCCGCTGCGTGACGAGCTGCTCTCCGTGCTCTCCGCGGTGCGGCCCGGACGCGCCAGCGTGCCCATCCTCTCCACGGTGACCGGCGCCACCAGCGACGGCTCCGGCTTCGATGCCGCCTACTGGGTCCGCAACCTGCGCGACCCGGTGCTCTTCTCCTCGGCGGTGCTGCGACTCGCCGAGGCTGGACACTCCGTCTTCCTGGAGATGAGCCCGCACCCGATTCTGCTGCCCGCCGTGGAGCGGTGCCTGCAGCACGCGGGCCGCGAGGGCGTGACGCTTCCGTCACTGCGCCGCGACGAGGCCGAGCGGACGGCGCTGCTGGAGTCCGTGGGCGCGCTGTACCGCGCCGGGGGCCCCGTGCAGTGGAAGCGCCTCTTTCCGGAAGGCGGGACGTCGCTCCCGCTGCCGACCTATCCCTGGCAGCACAAGCGGTACTGGCTGGACGCGGTGGTCACGCCCGTGGCCGCGATGGTCGAACCCGTGACGTCCCTCAAGGGTCGGCCGGTGAACGTGGCTCACGGCGTCGATGGCCAGGTCTTCGAGCTTGAGCTGGGGAGCGACTCGCTGCCGTGGCTGGGCGCGCACCGGTTGGGCGGCGTCGCGGTCGTTCCTGCCTCGGCGCTGGTGGAGCTTGGGCTGAGCGCCGCGGCCGACGCGCTGGGCACAGGGGGCAGGGCGCTGTCCGGCGTCGAGTTCGAGCGGGCGCTGGTGCTGACGGAGGCCACGCGGCGGCTCGTGCAGGTCCACCTCTCTTCGGAGGCAGGGGGCCGGCACGAGTTCCACGTCCACAGCCGCGCGGTGGGAGGGGCCTCGTCCGAGGCGGGATGGGTGAGGCACTGCCGGGGCCACGTCCAGGTGCTCGGTGCCTCGATAGGCGCGTTGGCGTCTATCGACGCAATCCGCGCGCGCTGCGGGGAGCATGTCCCGGGCGCGGCGGTCTACGGTGAGCTGGAGCACTGCAACGTCCAGTACGACGAGGCGCTGCGGACGCTGGGCGAGGCGTGGCGGCGGCCGGGGGAGGCGCTGGGCCGGGTGGTGCTGGGGGCGGAGCGAACCCAGGAGGCGTCCCAGTATCAGCTTCATCCCGCGTTGTTGGACGCCGGCCTCCAGACGTTGGCGCTCGCGCTGGCGGCCGAACCGGGGCAGGCGGCGCTCTTCATGCCCCTGGGCATCGAGTCGTTCGAGTGCGCCCCTGGCGGTGCGGACGTCTGGTGGGCTCACGTGTCGATTTCCCCCGCGTCTCGCCCCGAGGAGCGGCTGGGCACGCTGTCCCTGCTCGACGCGGATGGCCGCCCGGTCGCGGTGGCGCGCGGCGTCCGGTTGCGGCACGTGGCCGCGGAGCGGCTGCTCGAGGTGTTGGGGGAGGTCCGCGCGCAGGACTGGTTCCACGATGTGACGTGGGAGCCGCGGCCGGTGGGGACCGCCCAGCCGGTGCCTGCCGACTGGCTCGTGTTCGCCGACCGGGGTGGCTGGGGCGCGGCATTCGCCGAGGAGCTGCGGCGTCAGGGTGCCTCATTTGTCACGGTGACCTCGGGAGAGGCCTTCCAGCGCCAGGGAGCGCGAAGCTTCGTGGTGGACCCGCGGCGGCCGGAGGACATGGCGCGCCTGCTGCGAGAGCTTCCAGCGCTCCCGGCAGGGCATGAAGGCCGGGCGCTCTTCCTGTGGGGCCTCGACGAGACGCTGGATGGGAAGACGGCGGCTCCCGCGTCCACGGTGGCGGCGCTGCACCTGGTGAAGGCCCTCATGGGCGTGCCAGGGCGTGCGCGGCTCTGGGTGGTGACGCGGGGCGCGCAGGTGACGGGCGTGGGGACCGAACGGGTGTCGCTGGCCCAGGCACCTCTGTGGGGCATGGGCCGGAGCGTCTCGTTGGAACAGCCGGGCGTGTGGGGCGGCCTCATCGACCTGCCGCCGACGCGGTCGCCGGATGAGCCCGCCTCGGTGCTGCGGGAAATCTCCGCGTTCGGCGCGGACGGCGAGGACCAGCTCGCCTTCCGCGAGGGACGTTCACTGGTGCCCCGGCTCATCCGTGGAAGGGCAGGGACGGCCGAGGAGGCGCTGCGCCTGCGCTCGGACGCGACGTACCTTGTCGCGGGAGGCCTGGGCGGGCTGGGGCTGAAGGTGGCGCGGTGGCTGGTGGAGCGGGGCGCGCGGCACCTGGTGCTGCTGGGCCGCGGTGGGGTCTCCGGTGCGAACGACGCGGCGTCGGTGCGGCGCCGCGAGGAGCTCGAGTCGATTCGGGCGCTCGGCGCGACTGTCACGCCCATGGCCGCGGACGTGGCGGACCGCGAGCGGATGGCGGCACTCCTGCGCGACACGGCGGCGACGCTGCCTCCGCTGCGCGGCGTGATTCATGCCGCCGCGCTCATCACGGAGTGCCGGCTGGAGGACCTGGATGTCGCCGCCACGGCGGCGATGATGCGTCCCAAGGTGCTCGGAAGCTGGGTGCTGCACGAGCTGACGCGCGGGCTCGAGCTCGACTTCTTCGTGATGTTCTCGTCGACGTCCACGCTGTGGGGCGCCTCCGGCCTGGCGCACTACGCGGCGGGCAACCAGTTCCTGGAGGCGGTGGCGCACCACCGCCGGTCCGAAGGGCTGCCCGCGACCACCATCCATTGGGGCACGTGGGACGAGATTGGCGGGGAGCGCGCCGACGACGCACGAGGCTACGCCCGCTTCGGGTTGCGGCCCATGGCCTCCACGCGCGCGCTCGATGCGATGGGGCAGGTGCTGCGTTTGGGCGTGAGCCACAAGACGGTCGCCTCGGTGGATTGGTCCGTGCTCAAGCCCATCTGGGAGGCGCGGCGTCGCCGGCCCTTCCTGCTGCACATGGGCGCGGCTTCGCATGCCACGGGCGGTGGCGCTCCCTCGCGGGCACGGTGGCTCGCGGAGTTGAAGGCGCTCCCTGTCGACCGCCGGTTCGACACGCTCGTGCAGCGCATCCAGGGCGAGGTGGGGCGCATCCTCGGCTTCGCACCCACCGACCTGCCCCCCGCGGACCGTGGCTTCTTCCAGATGGGGATGACGTCCCAGATGTCCGTGGAGCTGCGCAACGTGCTGCAGCGCGGACTCGAGAAGGAGCTGCCCGCGAGTCTCGCGTTCGACCACCCCACCGTCCTGGCGCTGGCGAAGCGTCTGGCGGGGAGCGTCACCGCGGTGGACATCCCGCTGCCCACGGTGGCGGCGGCGCCCGTGCAGAAGTCGGCCCCGGTGCCTTCGGACACCGGTGACCTGTCGGAGCGGCTGGCGCAGGTCTCAGAGCTGTCGGACGACGAAGTCGAGCGGTTGATTGCCCAGAAGCTGAGCTGAATCGGACGGCTGCGATGAGCAAGGAATTCTACGAGAAGATCTCGAGCCTCTCTCCCAAGAGGCTCGCGTTGCTGGCGCTCGAGCTGCACGCGGAGGGTGAAGCCCTCAAGCGCGCGCGCTCGGAGCCCATCGCCATCGTCGGTGCGTCCTGCCGCGTGCCCGGTGGCGCACGGACCCCCGAGGACTTCTGGCGCCTGCTGAGCCAGGGCGTGGACGCCATCACCGAGGTGCCGCGAGCGCGGTGGGACGCGGAGGCGCTCTTCGACCCCGACCCGAGCAAGCGTGGCCGCACGTATGCGCGCTGGGGGGGCTTCATCGACGGCGTGGACCAGTTCGACGCCGCCTTCTTCGGCGTGTCGCCCCGGGAGGCCTCGCGCATGGACCCGCAGCAACGGATGTTGCTGGAGGTCGCGTGGGAGGCGCTGGAGCGCGCGGGCCAGCCGCCGGACCAGCTCGCTGGAAGCAAGTCTGGCGTCTTCCTGGGAATCATCGGCAGCGACTACGCGCAGCTCCAGGCGCGGCAGCTCGGCGATGCGCCGGACATCTACCACCTGACGGGGACCTCGCTGAACGCGGCGGCGGGCCGGCTGGCGTACACGCTGGGCCTCCAGGGGCCGTGCATGTCCATCGACACGGCGTGCTCGTCGTCGCTGGTGGGGCTCCACGTGGCCTGCCAGAGCCTGCGCAACCGGGAGTGCGACCTGGCGCTCTCCGCCGGCGTCAACCTCATGCTGATGCCGGACCCGACGGTTGCTCTCTCCAGCAGCCGAGGGCTGTCGCCGGACGGACGGTGCAAGAGCTTCGATGCCTCCGCCAATGGCTTCGTGCGCGCCGAGGGCTGCGTCGTCCTGGTGCTCAAGCGGCTCTCGGATGCGCTGGCCAACGGGGATGAGATTCTGTCGCTCGTCGCGGGCTCGGCGGTGAACCAGGACGGCGCCAGCAGCGGGCTCATGGTGCCCAACGGACCGGCGCAGGAGCGGGTCATCGAACAGGCGCTGGCGAGCGCCGGGCTCAAGGCCTCGCACGTCTCCTTCGTCGAGGCGCACGGGACGGGGACCTCGCTGGGAGATCCCATCGAGCTGCAAGCGCTGGCGCGGGTGCTGGGCGCGGGACGGCGCGCGGACGCGCCCCTCTACGTGGGTTCGGTGAAGACGAACGTCGGGCACCTCGAAGCGACGGCGGGCCTCACGGGCGTGCTGAAGACGGCCCTGGCGCTGCGCCACGAGGTGATTCCTCCGAACCTGCACTTCCACCGCCTCAACCCGGACATCGTCCTGGACGGGGCGCCCGTCGTCATCCCCACGGCGCCCCAGCCGTGGCCCCGCTCCGAGCAGCCTCGCCTCGCCGGCGTGAGCGCGTTTGGCATCAGCGGCACCAATGCCCACGTCATCTTGCAAGAGCCGCCGGTGCAGGCCCCACGGCCCGCCGTCCCCGCTCGGGGCGCGGAGCTGCTCGTGCTGTCAGCGCGCGGCCCGGAGGCGCTCCAGGCCATGGCCGGCAGCCACGCGCATTGGCTCGCCACGCATCCAGAGGTGTCACTCCGCGACGTCTGCGCCACGGCGGCCCTGTCGCGCTCCCACCATGAGCACCGCCTCGCGCTCGCGGGCCACACGCACTCTGAACTCGAGGAGAAGCTGGGCGCCTTCGCGCGTGGAGCGCCCGTGCCGGGCGCGGCCACGGGGCGGGCATCGGTGCAGACCCGGCGCCGGCTCGTCTTCGTGTTCCCGGGACAGGGCTCGCAGTGGCTGGGCATGGGCCGAAGGCTGCTCGCGGAGGAGCCGGCGTTCCGAGCGGCGATGGAGCGCTGCGACGCGGCCATCCATGCGTGCGCGGGCTTCAGCGTCCTGGGGGCGCTGGCCGCCGAAGAGGGCGAGGGGCGCCTCCATGAAATCGACGTCATCCAGCCCGTCCTCTTCGCCATCGAGGTGGCGCTGGCGGAGCTGTGGCGCGCCTGGGGCGTCGAGCCGGACGCCGTGGTGGGGCACAGCATGGGCGAGGTGGCCGCGGCGCAGGTGGCCGGAGCGCTGAGCCTGGAGGACGCGGCGAAGGTCATCTGCCGCCGCAGCCGGCTGCTGCGAGGCGTGAGCGGGCAGGGCTCCATGCTGCTGGTGGACCTGACGCTGGAAGAGGCGAAGCAGGCCCTGCACGGCTGGGAGTCGCAGGTCTCCGTCGCGGTGAGCAACAGCGTGCGCTCCACGGTGTTGTCGGGCGCGCCCGCGGCCTTGGAGGACGTCGCCCAGAGGCTCAAGCAACGGGACGTCTTCTGCCGCTTCGTGAAGGTGGACGTGGCCTCGCACAGTCCGCAGATGGACCCGCTGCGGCCCGACTTGCTCGCCGCGCTCCAGGACCTCGCGCCGCGCGCGTCCCGTGTGCCCATCTGCTCGACGGTGACGGGGCGGATGACGGATGGCGCGGAGCTCCGTGCCGGCTACTGGGCGGACAACCTGCGCGAGCCGGTGCTGTTCTCGACGGCCATCGAGAAGCTCGCGGTCGACGGCCATGACATCTTCATCGAGCTGAGCCCGCATCCCATCCTCCTGCCCGCCGTGGAGCAACACCTGCGGCACCTCGGGCGCGAGGGGACGGTGCTGCCCTCGCTCCGTCGTGACGAAGACGAGCGCGGCGCGATGCTGTCGTCCCTGGGCGCGCTCTACGCGGTGGGGCACGAGGTGGACCTCAAGCGCCAGCACCCGGTGCGAGGCCCGCTCGCGGCGCTGCCCACGTACCCGTGGCAGCACGAGCGCTTCTGGATTGAGTCGTCCACGCGCACCCGTCGTGCCCTGGACGCGGGCCACCACCCGCTGCTGGGCACGCACCTGTCCCTGGCGGGGCAGGACGGCGCGCACCTGTGGCAGACGGAGCTGTACGCGGACAGTCCTTCCTATCTGTCGGACCACGTCGTTCACGGGGAGGTCGTGCTCCCCGGCACCGGCTACCTGGAGATGGCGCTCGCGGGAGCCGCCGAGGCCTTTGGACCGGCACGGCTCGCGCTGGAGGACGTCATCTTCCAGGAGATGATGGTGCTACCTCGGGAAGAGGCGCTGTCGGTGCAGATGCGCGTCATCCCAGAGGCGGATGGCACCCGTCGCTTCCAGGTCTTCAGCCGTCCGGTGGGAGGCGCCGGGGCCTGGACACTGCACGCCGAAGGGCGGCTGGGAGAGCGCACGGCAGCGGAGCCCTTCGCGCTCGACGAGGCGCGGGCGCGGTGCCCCGAGCTCCTGGAAGGCGAGCAGCACTACCAGCTCATGCTGGAGCGGGGCGTCGACTTCGGCCCCAGCTTCCGTCTGGTGAAGGAGCTGTGGAAGGGGGAGGGCGAGGCGGTGGCACGCCTGGAGTTGTCACCTTCGGTCTCGGCGGAGCTGACGGCGCACCAGCTCCATCCGGCGCTGCTGGATGCCTGCCTGCAAGCCATCAACGGCGCGGGGCTGGGGGACCGCAGGGGGGAGACCTTCGTCCCGGTGGCGGTGGACACGCTGCGCATGCACGGGCGACCTGGACGCGCGCTGTGGAGCCACGCTCGCGTCCGGCCGGGCACGGGCAGTGGCCCGGGCTCGGTTGAGGCCGACGTGACGTTGCTGGACGCGGAGGGCAACGTCCTGATGGAGGCCCGTGGCCTGATGGCGCGCCGTCTGGATGCGGTGCGCCGCCGGTCCGCGGATGAAATCGACCGGTGGATGTACCGGGTGGACTGGCAGGAAGAGCCACGCGAGGCGCCCACGGCCGTCCCGGAGTCCGCGCCGGGCGCCTGGCTGGTGCTCGCGGACCGTGCTGGTTTCGGCGAGAAGTTGCGCGCCGTGCTGAGCGAGCGCGGGGAGCGTTGCATCCTCATCTCCCACGGCGATGAGCCCCGGCTCGTCGAGCCCGGCCACTACGTGGTGGACCCGTCGCGGGCGGAGGGCTTCACGCGGGTTCTCGATGCGGAGTTCGGCGCCGGACGGCCCGCGTGCCGTGGCGTCGTGCACCTCTTCAGCCTGGACGTGCCCGGCCTTGAGGCTGGAACGGATGCGCTGGTGAAGGCGCGCACGCTCGGCGCGGCAAGCGCGCTCCACCTGATACAGGCCCTGGTCGCGTCGGGCTTCCGGGACATGCCCCGGGTGTGGCTGGTGACGGAGGGCGTCCAGGCCGTCAAGCCAGGTGCGCAGGTGGCTCATGTCGAGCAGGCGCCACTCTGGGGCCTGGGACGGGTGCTCTCGTTGGAGCACCCCGAGCTCCGGTGTTGCAGCGTGGACCTGGGGGCTCGCGACGAGGCCCAGGCCCGGGTGCTGGCCGATGAACTCCTCGCGTCGAGCCTGGAAGAGCAGGTCGCGCTCCGGGGCCCCGCGCGGTTCGTGGCGCGGCTGTCGCGCATGGAGCGCGGCACCGCGGCGCCAGCGGAGTTTCGAGCCGATGCCACGTACCTGATTACCGGTGGCCTGGGCGGCCTGGGCCTGAAGCTCGCGGAGTGGCTGGTGGACCGTGGCGCCCGCCACCTCGCGCTGCTGGGCCGCAAGGGCGCGTCCGTGGAGGCGCAGCCGGTGCTGGAGGCGCTGCGTGCCGGCGGCGTCGAGGTCCGGGTGTTCAAGGCGGACGCGGCGGCGCGCCCGGACCTGGAGCGGGTGCTGGGGGAAGTGGCGGCGGAGATGCCTCCCCTCCGGGGCGTCTTCCACGCGGCGGCGGTCCTCGATGACGGCGTATTGGTGAACCTCACCGCCGAGCGTCTGCGCACGGCGATGGAGCCCAAGGTCCACGGCGCCTGGCACCTGCACACGCTGACGGCTTCGGCGCCACTGGAGCACTTCGTGTTGTTCGCCGCGGCGGGTTCGCTGCTGGGCTCTCCGGGACAGGGCAACTACGCGGCGGCCAACGTCTTCCTCGATGCGCTGGCGGCGTACCGGCGTGGGCTCGGCCTGCCGGCGCTGAGCGTTGACTGGGGCGCCTGGGCCGGCGTGGGCCTGGCCGCGGCGGCCGAGGCGCGCGGGGAACGCATCACCCAGCGCGGCGTGGACACCATGCCGCCGTCGCAGGCGCTGGAGGCGCTGGGCCGCATCCTGGGCAGCCCACTGCCACGCGTGGTGGTGATGCGCTTCGACCTGCGGCAATGGAGCGAGTTCTACCTGACGGCGGCGCGCTCGCCCTTCCTGTCACGGCTGGCGCGTGAGCAGGCCAGCAGCGCGAACGTTTCGTCTGTTCGCGGCGCCTTCGTGGAGACGCTCCGGGCGGCGGAGGTGCTGCAGCGAGCGCGGTTGCTGGAGACGCACGTGTGTGAACAGGCCGGCCATGTGCTCCGGCTGGCGCCTTCGCGCATCGACCCGCAGGAGCCCCTGGGCAGCATGGGGTTGGACTCCCTCATGGGGCTGGAGATTCGCAACCGGCTCGAAGCCAGCCTGGGGCTGCGGCTCCCCGCGACGCTGGTCTGGCGGCATCCGACGGTGGCGGCGCTCGTCGCGCACCTGGCTGAACAACTGCAACTTCCCATCACGACCCAGGCCGAGCCGCCGCGGGATGAAGCCGCCGCGCTCGAAGCCGCCATCGTCAACAACGTCAAGCAGCTCTCGGATGACGAAGCCGAGGCGCTCCTCGCGGAGAAGCTCGCCGCGCTGGCTGATTGAAGAGATTCCCACATGGCAAATCGCACTGACGAGTCGAACGAGCTGTCTCCCGCCAAGCGCATGCTGGTGGCGCTGGAGAAGATGCAGTCGCGGCTGAGTGCCGTGGAGGGCGCCGCGAAGGAGCCCATCGCCATCGTGGGCATGGCGTGCCGCTTCCCGAAGGCGGACGATGTGGAGGCCTACTGGCGTCTGCTCGAAGGGGGCGTTGACGCCGTGCGGGAGATTCCGCTCGACCGGTGGCCCCGGGAGGACGTCTCAGGTCTTGGGGAAGGCGCGATGCGCTGGGGCGGCTACCTGGACGCGGTGGACGGCTTCGACCCGGGCTTCTTCGGCATCTCTCCTCGCGAGGCCGTGCGGATGGACCCCCAGCAGCGCCTGCTGCTGGAGGTGGCGTGGGAGGCGCTCGAGGACGCGGGCCTGGACGTCGACAAGCTGTCGGGCAGCCGCAGCGGCGTCTTCATCGGCGCCTGCAATGACGACTACCACTGCATGCAGGTGGAGCAGCCGGAGACAGGCGACGCGTTCAGCGCCACGGGCGTCGCCGCCAGCGTCCTCTCCGGCCGCCTGTCCTATCTCTTCAACCTCCAGGGCCCGAGCCTGGTGGTGGATACGGCGTGCTCGTCCTCGCTCGTGTCGCTCCACCTGGCTTGCCAGAGCCTGCGGGCGCGCGAATGCAACATGGCGCTCGCCGGCGGTGTGAACCTGATTCTCTCGCCGCAGTCCGTGCAGCTCGTGGCCAAGCTCCAGGCGCTCGCGCCGGACGGCCGGAGCAAGGCTTTCGATGCCTCGGCCAACGGCTTCACCCGCGGGGAGGGCTGCGGCATCGTCGTCCTGAAGCGGCTGTCGGATGCGCTCGCGGACGGTGACCACATCCTGGCGACGATTCGTGGCTCGGCCATCAACCAGGATGGCAAGTCGACCGGGCTCACCACGCCCAACGTGCTCTCGCAGCAGGCACTCATCCGTCAGGCGCTGGACAGCGCGGGGCTGAAGCCGGAGCAGGTGAGCTACGTGGAGGCGCACGGCACCGGGACGCCCATCGGTGACCCCATCGAGGTGGAGGCGCTGCGCGAGGCCTACGGCGCGCCGCGCGCGGATGGTGGCGTGTGTGGCATTGGCTCGGTGAAGACGAACCTGGGACACCTGGAGTCCGCGGCGGGCGTGGCGGGCATCATGAAGGTCGTCCTCGCGATGCGTCACCAGCGCATCCCGGCGCACCTGCACCTCAAGCAGGTGAACCCGCGCATCCAGATGGAGGGCAGCGCGCTCACCATCCCCACGCGGCTCACCCCGTGGGAGACGTCCGGACAGCCCCGCCGCGCGGGCGTCAGCTCGTTCGGCATCAGCGGCACCAACGCCCACGTCATCCTCGAAGAGGCACCCGCTCCGACGGCGAAGGAGGCGCTGCCACCCCGGCCGGAGCTGTTGCCCCTGTCCGCGCGCAGCCGTGAAGCCCTCCAGGCCCTCGCGGAGCGTCATGCGGAGCGCCTGGGCCGGGAGGGGGCGGTGCGCCTCTCCGACGTCTGCTACACGGCGTCGTCCCACCGCACCCATCACACCCACCGGCTGGCGGTACTGGCGGACGCTCCCGAGCGCACCGCGGAGCGGCTCCGGGCCTTCGCGCGAGGCGAGCTGCCCGAGGGCACCTGGACGGGCCGCAAGGCGTTCGGCGCGCGCCGGAAGGTCGTCTTCGTCTACCCGGGGCAGGGCGCGCAGCGGGCAGGCATGGGCCGGGCACTGATGGAGCAGGAGCCGGTGTTCCGGGACGCGCTCGTCCAGGTGGACCAGGCGCTGCGGCCCCACCTGGGCTGGAGTGTGCTCGACGAAATCGCCGCGGACGAGCAGCGCTCGCGCCTGGCGGAGATCGACATCAACCAGCCAGTCCTCTTCGCCGTCGAGGTGGCGCTGACGGCGCTGTGGCGCTCCTGGGGCATCGAGCCCGACGCGGTGATGGGCCACAGCATGGGCGAGGTCGTCGCCGCGCACGTGGCTGGCGCGCTGAGCCTGGAGGATGCCTGCCTCATCATCTGCCACCGCAGCAAGCTGATGCGGAGCCTGGGCGGCCGCGGCGCGACCATGGCGCTGGTCGAGCTGTCGGCGGAGGAGGCCGAGGAGGCCATCCGTCCCTGGAGCGGCAAGCTCTGGCTGGGCGGCCTGAATGGCCCCCGCGCGCAGGTGCTGTCGGGGGAGCCGGAGGCGGTCCAGGAGGCAGTCGCGGCCCTGGGGCAGCGCGGCGTCTTCACCCGCTGGGTGAAGATGGACGTGCCGTCGCATACGCCGTTGGTGGAGGTCATCAGCCGCGAGCTGGAGGGCCGCGTGGCGCGCATCTCCCCGCGTGCCGCGCAGGTGCCCGTCTGCTCCACCGTGACGGGTGGGTTCCTGGAGGGCGCGAAGCTGGACGCCGCCCACTGGGGCAACAACCTCCGCCTCCCGGTTCGCTTCGAGGCGGCTACACGGCAGCTTTTGGCGAGCGAGCACACCGTGTTCATCGAGGTGAGCCCGCACCCTGTGCTGCTCCCGGCCGTCGAGCAGACGCTGGGCGCCGTGGACACGGAGGGCGTGGTGCTGGCTTCCCTGCGGCGTGGAGAGGACGAGCGGCACTCACTCCTGTCCTCGTTGGGCGCCCTCTACGCTGTGGGCCACCGTGTCGCGTGGAGCCGGCTGTACCCGGGCAAGGGGCTGCTCGTGCCGCTGCCTACGTACCCCTGGCAGCGCGAGCGCTTCTGGATGGAGCCGGTGTCCCGCGCGGCGCGGACGTCGAGGTCCACCACCGGGCATCCGCTCATCGGTGAGCGCATCGACCTGTCCGCGCAGGGGGATGTCACCCGGCTGTGGCAGGTGCAGCTGGGCCCGAAGCACTTCCCGCTGCTGTCGGAGCACCGCGTCCAGGGCGTGCCCGCCTTGCCCGCGGCGGCCATGGCCGACATGGCGCTGAGCGCGGCCAGCCAGACGCTGGGGGCACCCGTCTCCCTGGAAGAAGTGAGCTTCAGCGCGCTCATGGCCTTCCCGGAGGACGCGGAGCGGGTGCTCCAGTTGTGGCTCTCCGCGGAGCGTTCGGGGACCCACACGTTCCGGCTCTTCAGCGCGCCCGTGCTGCGGGAGGCGCCGACGGATGAGTTGAACTGGACGCTCCATGCGGAAGGCACCCTGCGCCCGGGCGACTCGACGTCTACGGAGCCCGCTGGCCTGGAGGCGCTGCGCGCGCGGCTGAGTACCCCGGTGTCCGTGGAGGCGCACTACCAGGGGCTGCGCGACATCGGCCTGGACTACGGCCCCAGCTACCGCGTCGTCACGGAGCTCTACCGCGCGGACGGTGAGGCGCTGGGCCGCGTGCAGCTCGCGGGCGAGCGGACAGCGGAAGACGCCCGGTACAACCTGCACCCCGCGTTGCTCGACGGTTGCTTCCAGGTCCTCGCGGCGGCGCTGGGCGGGGTGGACGGCGAAGGCGGCGTGTATGTCCCGTCGTCCTTCTCCCGGCTGCGCGCCCTGGCTCCGGCGGAGGCCGCGCTCTGGAGTCACGTTCGCATCGTCAACGGGGCTGCTCCGGGGGCGAGCGCCATCGAGTGCGATGTCACCCTCCTGGATGACGTGGGCCGGGTGGTGGCGGAGGTGCAGCGGCTGGTCTGCAAGAAGATCTCCGCGGCCAGTACGCCTGTCGATGAAGTGGACCGGTGGATGTACTCCGTCCAGTGGCAGCCGCAGCAGCGCGTGGCCCGGCAGGACGCTGGCGCCGCGCGTGGTGCGGGCCGGTGGCTCGTCTTCGCGGACGCGCGTGGCGTCGGACAGTCCCTGGTCCGGGGGCTCGCGGAGTACGCCGAGGCCTGCGTCGTGGTGGAGGCGGGGCCTGCCTACGCGCGGCTGTCCGAAGACCACTACCGCGTCAACCCGTCGCGCCTGGAGGACTTCCAGGCGCTCCTCCGAGACGCCTTCAGCGAGCAGTCGCCGTGCAAGGGCATGGTGCACCTGTACGGGCTCGACGTGGCGTCCAGCGTGGCGGAGCCAGACGACTTCGCGCAGGCCGTGACGCTGAGCGGGACCAGCGTGGTGTCCCTGCTCCAGGCGTGGGCCCAGCGGGGCTGGCGCGACGCACCGCGCCTGTGGCTGGTGACGTCGGGCTTGCACGTCCTCGCCCAGGACTCTGCGCCGGGCGCTCCGGGGGCCGCGCCGCTCGCGGGCCTCGCGGCCGTCATCACGCATGAGCATCCGGAGCTTCGCTGCGCCCATGTGGACCTGAGCGCGCAGCCGTCCCCCGAGGAAGTCACGTCGCTGGCCGGGGAGCTCCTGGCGGACGGCGCGGAGGACCGGGTCGCGCTGCGCGGGAGTCAGCGCCACGTCGCCCGGCTGGGGCGGAGTGTCGCGGGTGGCAAGGCGACCGAGCCACGTGAGCTCTCGGCGGAGGGCGCGTATCTCATCACCGGCGGTCTGGGCGGGCTCGGGCTGGAAGTGGCGAAGTGGCTCGTCCAGCGAGGCGCCCGGCACCTGGCGCTCACCGGACGGAGCGCGCCCAGCGACGAGGCGAACCGGACGCTGGAGGACCTCCGTGCAAGCGGCGCCGACGTGCGCGTCTACACGGCGGACGTCACCCGCGCCGATGAGGTGACGCGTCTTCTGGCTTCAATGGATGTGGAGCTGCCGCCGCTATGCGGCCTTGTCCACGCGGCGGGTGTCATCGCCGACGGGGTGCTGGCGCAGCTCGACGCCGAGCGGCTCCGCGCGGTGCTGGCTCCGAAGGTCCAGGGCGCCTGGAATCTGCATGCCCAGACGCTGGGCCGCCCGTTGGACTTCTTCGTGATGTTCTCCTCCGCGGCGTCGATGCTCGGCTCGCCAGGGCAGGGCAACTACGCGGCGGCCAACGCCTTCATGGACGTGCTCGCGCACCACCGGCGTGCGGCGGGGCTCCCCGCGTTGAGCGTCAACTGGGGCCCCTGGGCCGAGGTGGGCCTCGCCGCGGTGGCGACGAACCGGGGCGACCGCCTGGCCCTGCGCGGCGTGGGCAACATGCCACCCGCGCAAGCCCTGGACGCGCTGGGGCGCCTGTTGGCGAAGGACGCCGCCCAGGTGGCCGTGGTGCCGCTCGACCTGCGGCAATGGCGTGAGTTCTACCTGAGCGCGGCGCAGTCTCCCTTCCTCTCCGGGCTGATGCAGGAGCGGGTGAGCCCGCCGGCGTCACGCAGGGGCAGCGCGATGCAGCTGCTCGCGGCGGCGGAGCCTTCCCTGCGGCGGGGAGTGCTGGAGGGCTACCTGCGCGAGCAGCTCGGGCGCATCCTCCGCATGGAGCCGGCGCGCATCGACCCCGAGCAGCCGTTTGGAGACCTCGGGATGGACAGCCTCACGGGGCTGGAGCTGCGCAACCGGCTCGAGTCCGGGCTGAAGCTCACGCTGTCCGCGACGCTGGCCTATGCCTATCCCACGGTGCGGACGCTGACGGCGCACCTGTTCGGAAAGCTGGAGCCTGTCCTCGACGAGGGAGCCCGCGTCCCGGTGCGCCCGGTGGCGAAGGAGGCGCAGGCCGTTCCGGTGGCGGGCGCGACGGCGCAGGGCCCCGAGTTGCTCGCCATCGTCGGCATGGGCTGCCGCTTCCCGGGCGGCGCCAACGACCCGGAGGCGTACTGGCGGCTGCTGAGTGAAGGCGTGGACGCAGTCCGCGAGGTCCCCGCTGACCGCTGGAAGAGCAGCGCGGACGCGGCGGAGCACAAGGGCACGCGCTGGGGCGGCTTCCTGGACCGCGTGGATGGCTTCGACCCGGAGTTCTTCGGAATCGCGCCACGCGAGGCCGTGGCGATGGACCCGCAGCAGCGCCTGCTCCTCGAGGTCGCATGGGAGGCGCTGGAGGATGCGGGCCTGCCGAAGGCGCGCCTGTCGGGAACTCGGACAGGTGTCTTCGTCGGTGTCTGCGGCAATGACTACGCGATGCTCCAGGCGGAGCGCGACGTGGAGGGTGACGTCTACTCCGTCATCGGCTGCTCCAACAGCGTGATTGCCGGGCGGCTCTCGTACCTGCTGGACCTGCGGGGGCCGGCCCTGTCGGTGGACACGGCGTGCTCGTCTTCACTGGTGGCGCTGCACCTGGCTGGCCAGAGTCTGCGCAACCGCGAGTGCGACGCGGCGCTCGTGGGCGGCGTCAATCTGCTCCTGTCCCAGCGGCCCAGTTCCTGGCTCTCCAAGCTGACGGCGCTGTCTCCGGATGGGCGCTGCCGGACCTTCGACTCACGGGCGAATGGCTTCGTCCGGGGTGAAGGCTGCGGCGTCGTGGTGCTGAAGCGGCTCTCGGATGCGCTGGCCAGCGGTGACAACGTCCTGGGCGTGATTCGCGCCTCGGCGGTGAACCAGGACGGTGGCTCCACCGGCCTGACGACGCCCAACGTGCTGTCGCAGCAGGCCCTGATTCGCGAGGCCCTGACGGCGGCCCAGGTGTCGCCCAGGGACATTGGCTACATCGAAGCCCACGGAACCGGGACGCCACTCGGCGACCCGATAGAGGTGGAGGCGCTTCGGGAGACCTACGGCCACCGGCGCGAGGATGACTCGCGCTGCTTCCTCGGCTCCGCGAAGACGAACATCGGTCACCTGGAGGCGGCGGCCGGCATGGCGGGCCTCATCAAGGTGCTCCTCGCGCTCCGTCACGAGGCCATCCCGAAGCACCTGCACTTCAAGGCGCTCAACCCTCGCATCTCCATCGAGGACACGCCCTTCGCCATTCCGACGCAGCAACAGCCCTGGCCGGCCTCCCAGCGGCGCCGTTACGCGGCGGTGAGTTCCTTCGGCATCAGCGGGACGAACGCGCACGTGATTGTCGAAGAGGCGCCGGCGTCTTCGCCCGTGTCCGAGGCCACCCAGACGGCCGCGCGCCTGCTCACGCTGTCCGCGAGGAGCGATGGCGCCCTGCGCGCATTGGCCCGCTCGTACCACGCACTCCTGGCTCAACCCCGGGACGTGGCGCCGCGGCTCGAAGACCTCGCCTACACCGCGGCGCTGCGGCGCAATCCCCACGAACACCGGCTCGCGGTGGCTGGCCGCACGGCGGCGGAGTGGGGCGAACAGCTCCAGGCGTTCCTCGAAGACGGGGCGCCGCCGTACCTGACGACGGGCGTCGCGGAGGGGCGCCGGGAGCAGGTCGTCTTCATCTTCGGTGGCCAGGGCTCGCAGTGGCGGGGCATGGGGCGCGACCTCTTCGCGAGCAACGAAGCCTTCGCCGCCGCGCTGCGCGAGGTGGATGCGGCGCTGGCTCCGCACACCCAGAACTCCATCATCGACGCGCTGATGGCGGACGGCCCCGAGTCCCGTCTGGGGGAGACGGAGGTGGCCCAGCCCGCCATCTTCGCCATCCAGGTCGCGCTCGCGGCCGCATGGCGTGAGCTGGGCGTCGGCCCGGCCGCGGTCGTGGGGCACAGCGTGGGCGAGGTGGCCGCTGCGCACGTCGCCGGCGCGCTGAGCCTGGCCGAGGCCGCTCGGCTGGTGGCGCACCGCAGCCGCATCATGCAGAAGGCGACGGGCCAGGGTCGCATGGCCTCCGTCGAACTGTCGCCCCAAGAGGCCGAGCGCGAGCTGGCGCCCTACGTGGACCGGCTGTCGGTGGGGGCCATCAACGACGCCCGGAGTGTCGTTGTGTCGGGTGAGCCGGCGGCGCTCGGCGCGCTGCTCGAAAGCTTGCGTGCGCGAGGTGTCGCCACACGGGACCTGGGCGTCAACTACGCCTTCCACAGCCACCAGATGGCACCGCTCCAGGCCGAGCTGACCCAGGTCCTGAGTCACGTCGAGACGCGGCCGACGTCCATCCCGATGTTCTCGACGGTGAGCGGCGAGGCCGTCGACGGCACGTCCCTCGACGCGGCGTACTGGGCGAGCAACGTCCGCGAGCCGGTGCGGTTCTCGGCGGCGGTGGAAGCGTTGCTGGCGGACGGGCAGCGGCTCTTCGTCGAGCTGGGGCCCCAGCCCGCGCTCGGCCGGTACGTGTCGCAGGCGCTGGGACGCCGCGAGCTGGAAGGCGCTGTGGTGCCGTCGCTGCGCAAGGGGCGGGACGGCCAGACGGTGATGCTGGGCGCGCTGGGCGGGCTCTATGTGAAGGGCTACCCCGTGGAGTGGAGCCGGCTCTTCCCGGAGGGAGGCCGGGTCGCGGCGCTGCCGCTCTACCCATGGCAGCGCTTGCGGTACTGGATTGACGACGCTCCCGTGACGACGTTGACCCGGACCTCCGTGGCCCGGGGCGTGGACACGTCGAGCGCCCCGCGTCCGGATGACTGGGTCTACGACATCACCTGGCATGCGCGTGAGCGCGAGGCACCGTCGTCGCGCGCGCCCATGAACGAAGGGACCTGGCTCGTCTTCGGGGACCGCGAGGGCACAGGTGCCGCGCTGACGGCCCACCTGGAAGCCCAGGGCGAGTCGTGCTGGCTGGTCGTCCCCGGTGAGGTCGCGGTCGTCGAAGGCCAGAAGGTGCGGTCCATCCACCCGGACAACGCCGAGCACTACGCGCGGTTGCTCCAGGACGTGGGCCTGGTGAAGGCCGTGGTGCACCTGTGGGGCGCGGACAGCGTGTCCGGCGCGGAGCCCACGCTCGCGGAGGTGGAGTCCGCACAGAAGCGAGGCGTCCACACGGCGCTGCGGCTGGTGCAGGCACTGGTGAAGGCACCGTCCGCGAGCGGCGCCCGTTTGTGGCTGTGCACGCGGGGGGCCCAGCCGGTGGGCGACGTCACGAGCGGCTCGCCCATACACGCGCCGCTGTGGGGCCTGGGCCGTGTCCTGGCGCTGGAGCACCCGGAGGTCTGGGGCGGGCTGCTGGACCTGGACCCCGCCGCGCCGGAGGGCGAGGTGGAGGCGCTGTGGCGTGAGCTGTCCGGAGCGGATGGCGAGGACCAGGCGGCCTTCCGCGGTGGCACCCGCTACGTGGCTCGGCTGGTTCCCGCGGCGCCTGCCGCAGGCGGTGCCCGCCTCACGCTTCGCGCGGATGCGACGTACCTCGTCACGGGCGGATTGGGCGGATTGGGACTCCATGTGGCGCGCTGGCTCGTCTCCCAGGGGGCGCGTCACCTCGTGCTGCTGGGCCGGAAGGGACTGCCGGGCCGCGACGCGTGGGCCGCCATGCCCCGCGACAGTGACGTGGGCCGGCAGGTCGCCGCCATCGAGGCCATGGAAGCGGAGGGCGCCGTCGTCCACGCCCTCAGTTCCGATGTGGCGGATGCGGTACGCATGACGGAGGTCATCGACGCCGTCCAGCGTGGCCCGGCTCCGCTGAAGGGCGTCATCCACGCAGCGGGCGTGTCCACGCAGGTGTCGCTGGAGGCCATGGACGAGGCGGAGCTCGCCTCCATCCTGCGCCCGAAGGTGGCGGGGGGCTGGGTGCTGCACCAGGTCACGCAGGGGCTGGACCTGGACTTCACCGTCTATTTCTCTTCGGGCTCGGCGGTGTGGGGTTCGGCGCAGATGGCGCACTACGCCGCGGGCAACCAGTTCCTCGATGCGCTGGCGCACCATCGCCGCGCCCAGGGCCAGCACGCGCTGAGCATCAACTGGGGGCCGTGGGCGGCCGAGGGCATGGTCGCCGAGGAAGGGCTGCGCTGGTTCGAGCGCATCGGCGTGCGCGGGGTCACCGTGGAGAGCGGGCTCCAGTTGCTCGGAGCGCTGCTCGCAGCGGACGTGACGCAACGGAGCGTGGCGCGGATTGACTGGAGCCTCTTCAAGTCCGTGTACGAGGCGCGAGCGCCCAGGCCGCTCCTGGAGGCGCTCGGTGCGTCGTCCTCCGCGCCCACGCCGGTGGCGTCAGTGGACGGCAGCGAAGCACTGGCGCAGTTGCGCAACGCCACGCCAGCGCGGCGCAAGGAGCTGGTGACGTCGTGGGTGCGTGAGGAGGTGTCCCGGGTGCTGGGCTTCGCGTCCAGCGCGGCGGTGAAGCTGGAGCAGGGCTTCTTCGACACGGGGATGGATTCCATCACCGCCGTGGAGCTCCGGCGCCGGCTGGTGGCGCGCTTCGGTGTACAGCTCCCGTCCACCATCGCCTTCGACCGTCCGACCGTCCTGGCCCTCGCCACGTATCTGCTGAAGGACGTGCTCCGGCTGGAGGTGGAGGCGACCGAGGAGACGGGCCGCGTCGTGAGCAACGCGACGGAGCCCATTGCCATCATCGGCATTGGCTGCCGCGTCCCGCGGGCCTCGGGCCCCGACGCCTTCTGGAAGCTGCTGGAGGGCGGCGTGGACGCCATCCGCGAGGTCCCCACCTCGCGCTGGAAGGTGGACGAGTACTACGACGCGCGGCCGGGCGTCCCTGGCAAGACGTACACGCGCTGGGGTGGCTTCCTGGACGACGCGGATCAGTTCGACGCCCAGTTCTTCGGGATTGCGCCTCGCGAGGCCTCGAACATGGACCCACAGCAGCGGCTGCTGCTGGAGGTCGCCTGGGAGTCGTTGGAGCACGCGGGGCTCGCGCCCGCGCGGCTGGCCAACACCAAGACGGGGGTGTTCGTCGGCATCGGCAGCAACGAGTACGCGATGCTCAACGGCGTGGGCAGCGCGTCGGCGGCGGGCGACGCCTATATCGCCACCGGCAACGACGCGAGCTTCGCCGCGGGCCGGCTGGCCTACCTGCTCCGCTTCCAGGGGCCGGCGATGAGCCTCAACACGGCGTGCTCATCGTCACTGGTGGCCGTGCACCTCGCCTGCCAGGCCCTGCGTGGTGGCGAGGCCAACCTGGCGCTGGCGGGTGGCGTCAACATGACGCTCGCGCCGCACTCCACCATCTATCTGGCGCAGCTCCGGGCCCTGTCGGCGGACGGCCGGTGCAAGACGTTCGACGAAGCCGCCGACGGCTACGTGCGCAGCGAGGGCTGCGGCATGGTCGTCCTCAAGCGCCTGTCGGATGCGAAGCGGGATGGTGACGACATCCTCGCCGTCATCCGTGGCTCGGCCGTCAATCACGACGGCCCCAGCAGCGCGCTCACCGTGCCCAACGGGGATGCCCAGCAGCAGGTCCTCCGCGCCGCCCTGGCCAACGCGAACGTCGCGCCTTCCGACGTGGACTACATCGAGGCGCACGGCACGGGCACGTCGCTCGGTGACCCCATCGAGGTCCGCGCCGTGGCCAACGTGCTCGGCGAGGGCCGCGCGCCCCAGCAGCGGCTGATGATGGGCTCGGTGAAGACCAGCGTTGGCCACCTGGAGGCCGCGGCGGGCATCGCCGGGCTCATCAAGGTCGTCCTGGCGCACCGGCATGGCGTGATCCCGCCGCACCTGCACCTCAAGAAGCTCAACCCGCACATCGAGCTGAACGGCTTCCCGCTGGACATCCCGACGCAGGTCACCCCCTGGCCGGAGCGGACGCGTCCACGAATCGCCGGTATCAGCGCCTTCGGCTTGAGCGGCACCAACGCGCACATCCTCGTGGAGGAGGCGCCGCGGCCCGAGCCATTCAAGGCGCAGTCCGAGCGCGGCGCGCAGGTGCTCGCGCTCTCTGCGAAGACGAAGGGTGCGCTCGCGCAGCTCGTGGGCCGAGTCGGGGAGCACCTCGCCCAGCGGACGGAGCTATCGCTCGCGGATGTCGCCCACGCGGCGAACACCCAGCGCACGTCCTTCTCCCACCGCATGGCGCTCGTCGTGGAGACGGCGGAGCAGGCCCGGGAGCGGCTGCAAGCCTTCGCCCGAGGGGACGAAGTGCCCCGGCTGGCCCAGCACCGCTTCGAGGGTGAAGCGCCCAAGGTCGTCTTCGTCTTCACGGGACAGGGCGCGCAGTACGCGGGCATGGGCCGTGAGCTGTACGAAACGGAGCCCGTCTTCCGCGCGGCCCTGGACCGGTGCAACGCGCTGCTCGAGGGCGAGTGGAGCCACTCCCTCCTCTCGGTGATGCACGGGACGGACGCGCGCATCGACGACACCGGGTACACGCAGCCGACGCTCTTCGCGCTGGAGTACGCCCTGGCGGAGCTGTGGCGCTCCTGGGGTGTCGAGCCCTGGGCGGTGCTGGGGCACAGCGTGGGTGAGTACGTGGCCGCGTGTGTGGCGGGCGTGCTGGAGCTCGAGGACGCGCTCCGGCTCATCACCCGGCGCGCGCGGCTCATGCAGGCGCTGCCTCGCGCCGGGGAGATGGTGGCCATCACCGCGAGCGAGGCGGTCGTCGCGCAGGCCCTGGCGCCGTACGCGGACCGCGTGTCGATTGCCGCGGTCAACGGACCCACGGACACCGTCATCGCGGGCGAGCGTGAGGCAGTGGAGGCCCTCTCCGCCGCGCTTCAGGCGCAGGGCTTCAAGGCTCGGCGGCTCACCGTGTCCCACGCGTTCCACTCGCCGCTGATGGAGCCGATGCTGGATGCGTTCGAGAAGGCTGCGGGAGCACTCGCCTTCCGGGCGCCGCGAATCCACCTGGCGTCCAACGTCACGGGGCAGGTGCTGGAGGAAGGCACGGTGCTCGACGCCGGGTACTTCCGCCGCCACGTCCGTGAGGCCGTGCGTTTCCACGACGGCCTCATGGCGCTGCGGGCCCTGGGCGGCACCGTCTTCGTGGAGGTCGGCCCGCATCCGACGCTCACGGGCATGGCGCTCAAGGGCCTGGGGGACGACGCGGGCACCTGGCTGCCGTCGCTGCGCAAGGGACAGCCCGAGCAGGCGCAGATTCTCTCCAGCCTGGCCGCGCTCTACACCCAGGGCGTGGACGTGGACTGGAGCGCGCTGAACGGCGAGCGCCGCCGGACCCGTGTCGCGCTGCCCGTCTACCCGTGGCAGCACCAGCGGCACTGGCTGGATGCCCCGAAGGCGTCCCGCACACCCTCGACGCTCACCACGGCGCAGGCGCTCGTCGGCCAGCGGGTGCGCTCGCCCTTGAGCAAGTCTCTGGTCTTCGAGGGCCGCTACAGCGCGCGGTCGCTCCCGTTCCTGGAGGACCACCGGCTCTACGGCACCATCGTCGTGCCCGGCTCGTGCCACATCGCGCGCATCATCGCGACGGCGGCGCAGTCGTTCGGCGCGGGGCCGTACACCATCGAGAAGTGCGTCTTCTCGCAGCCCATCGTGCTCGCGGACGATGAGGAGCAGCTCGTGCAGCTCGTGCTCGCGCCCAAGGGACAGGGGCGGTACGACTTCGAGCTCTACAGCCTCTCCGCCACCGCCGATGAGGAGACCGAGGGATGGCTGCTGAACGGCACGGGGACGCTGTTGAGCGGAGACGGGCCCGCGCGTCCCGCGCCCCTCTCGCGACAGGACATCGAGGCGCGCTGCGCGCGTCAGCTCGACGGCGGGCTCTACGAGCGCAACTGGGACATCGGCTTCAACCTGGGGCACGCGTTCCGCTGGATTGAGCGCATCCACAGCGGAGGCCGCGAGGCGCTGTGTCAGATGCGCCTTCCCACGGAGCAGGACGACCGGAGCCTGTACGTCCACCCGGGCCTGGTCGACTCCTTCCTGCAGGCGATGGGAACGGACCTCATCCGCGAGGACGCGATGCTGAGCACCGTCTACGTCCCCATCTCCGTGGAGCGCCTCCGCTTCCACGCGCAGCCCACCGGCCCCGTCTGGGCCTACGCCGTGCGCAGGGACGCGGAGGAAGCCGTCGGCGAGGTCATCACCGGCGACGTCCTCGTGGTCGACGCGGAGGGCCAGGTACTCATCGAGATTGAGGGGCTGAAGCACAAGCGAGCGCCGCGCGAGGCCCTGATGGCGGTGCTGCGCCACGGCCAGCGGGACTCCCTCTACGAGCTGGGCTGGAAGCCGCGGCCCGCGTCCGAGGCGACGCCCGAAGCTGGTTGCTGGATTGTGTTCGCTGACACCGCGGGCACCGCGGAGGCGCTCGCGGAGCGCATCCAGAAGCAGGGCGGTCGCCCGGTACTGGTCCATCCGGGAGCGGCGTTCGTTCGTCATGGTGAAGGCCGCTTCACGCTGGATGCGCAGCGGCCCGACGACTACGCGCGGCTGCTCCAGGAAGCGGTGCTTCCCGGCGAGCCCCTCGGCGGCATCGTCCACCTCTGGGCGCTGCGTGGGCCCGGTGGCGAGGAGGTGGAGGCCCTGCGAGCGGCGCACCAACTGGGGGCGGGCAGCGCGCTCTCCCTGGCCCAGGCGCTGGCGAACTCCGCCCTCACCGCGCGCATCTGGTGGGTGACGCGGGGCGCCCGCGCGCTCGACACGCGTCCCACGCCGCTGGCGATGGAGCAGGTCCCCCTCTGGGGCCTGGGCGCCGTCTTCTCGCAGGAGCACCCCGAGCTGTGTGGCGCGCTCATCGACCTGGACCCCTCCGCCCTGGGGGACGCGGCCGACGCCATCTGGCGCGAGCTGGGCGCCACCGACGGTGAGCGGCAGGTGGTGATTCGCGAAGGGCAGCGTCACGTGGCCCGCCTTCGCGAATCGCGGGACGTGACGCGGACGGAGCCGCTCCGCCTGAACCCGGAGGCGAGCTACCTGCTCACGGGCGGGCTCGGTGGATTGGGCCTCTCGTTGGCCGGGTGGATGGTGGAGCGGGGCGCCAGGAGCCTGGTGCTCCTCGGACGCGGCGGCCCCAGGCCCGAAGCGCAAGAGGCCATCCGCGCGCTGGAGACGGCGGGGGCGAAGGTGCTCGTGCTCCAGGCGGACGTGTCGAAGCAGGAAGACGTCCGGCGCGCCTTGGCGGAAGCGGAGTCGCTTGCGCCGCTGCGCGGCGTGGTCCACGCGGCGGGGGTGCTGGACGACGGCGTCCTCCTGCAACAGGACTGGAAGCGCTTCACCCGGGTGCTCGCGCCCAAGGTGGACGGCGCGTGGCACCTGCACACGTTGACGCAGGGCAAGCCGCTCGACTTCTTCGTCCTGTACTCGTCTGCGTCGTCGCTGCTGGGCGCGCCGGGGCAGGGAAGCTACGCGGCGGCCAATGCCTTCCTGGACGCGCTGGCGCATCACCGGCGTGCCCTGGGGCTCCCGGCGCTGAGCATCAACTGGGGCCCCTGGGCCCAGGTGGGCATGGCCGCGGAGCTCGCGTCCCGCTACCAGGCGCAGGGAGTGGAGGCCTTCACCCCGGCCGAGGCGCTGGAGGCTCTCGGCAAGGCTTTCTGCCGCGCGCAGCCGCAGCTCACCCTGTTGCAGGTGCAGTGGTCGCGCTACCTGGCGCAGTTTCCCCGGGACGCGGCGCCCACGCTGCTCGCCGACGTCGCGGGCCAGGTGCGTGCCGAGCCCGAGGCGGACGGCCCGTCGGCCTCCGAGCTGCGGCGCCGGCTCGACAGCGCGGAACCCCGCCAGCGCATGGCGCTGCTGCTGGAGCACGTCCTGGACGCCGCGGTGCGGGTGCTCGGGCTGGAGTCCTCAGCGCCACTGGAGCCACGGCAGCGGCTGTTCGAGGTGGGAATGGACTCGTTGATGGCGCTGGAGCTGCGCAACCGGCTGCAGAAGACGGTCGGTGCGTCGCTGCCTTCGACGCTCGTCTTCGACTACCCGACGGCGGAGGCCATCGCGGCCTACCTGCTGGGCGAAGTCTTCGGCCAGGAGCCGCAGCTGGCCGCGGAAGGGCAGGGGGAGGCCCAGGACACGGTGCTTCTCGACCGAATCATGGAGCTATCACCGGATGAGCTCGCCGCTTCGCTCGAAGCGAAGCTCGCCGCACTGATGGAAGAAGGATCATGAGCAACTCGCCAAAGACAGCCGAGCCCTCCGCGTTGCAGCGCGCCGCGTTGCTCGTGGAGAAGATGCAGGCCCGCCTCGAGGTGGTGGAGCGCGCCCGGACCGAGCCCATCGCCGTCATCGGAATGGGTTGCCGTTTCCCCGGTGGCGCGGTTGATGGACCGTCGTACTGGCGGATCCTTCGAGACGGCGTGGACGCGCTCCGCGAGGTGCCCGAGTCCCGCTGGGACGTGCAGGCCTACTTCGACGCGACGCGCGGGATGCCGGGGAAGATGTACGGTACCCGCGGTGGCTTCCTCGATGACGTGGAGCACTTCGACGCCGAGTTCTTCGGCATCGCGCCCCGGGAAGCGGCGAGCCTGGACCCGCAGCAGCGCATCACCCTGGAGGTCGCGTGGGAGGCACTGGAGAACGCGGGCGTGGCGCCCGGTCAGCTCATGGGCAGCAAGACGGGCGTCTTCATGGGGGTGATGTCCAGCGACTACATGGCGCGCCTGCTCAAGGAGAATGACGCGACCCGCTTCGACGGGTACATGGCGACGGGCAACGGCTACAGCTTCGTCCCGGGGCGCATCTCCTACGTGCTGGGCCTGCAGGGGCCGTGCATGCCAATCGACACGGCGTGTTCGTCCTCGCTGGTGTCGCTCCACCTGGCCTGTGAGAGCCTCCGGCGCGGCGAGTCCAACCTCGCGCTCGCGGGCGGCGTCAATCTCATCCTGTCCCCTGAGACGACCGTCTGCCTCTGCAGCATGCAGGCGCTCGCGAGCGACGGTCGCTGCAAGACCTTTGACGCCGCGGCTGACGGGTATGTGCGAGGCGAGGGTTGCGGCATCCTCGTGCTCAAGCGCCTGTCGGACGCGCAGCGTGACGGCGACGACGTCCTCGCGCTGATTCGTGGCTCCGCCGTCAACCATGACGGGGCCAGCGGCGGCCTGACGGTGCCCAACGGACCGTCGCAGCAGGCCGTCGTGACGAAGGCGCTGGAGAACGCGCGTGTGTCGCCGGCCCTCGTGGGCTACATCGAAGCCCACGGCACGGGGACGCCGCTGGGTGACCCCATTGAGCTGCGGGCCCTGGGGGCCGTGCTGGGCAAGGGACGCCCGGAGGACCAGCCCTTCTTCATCGGCTCGGTGAAGACGAACATCGGCCACCTGGAGCCAGCCGCCGGAATCGCAGGTGTCATCAAGACGATTCTGTCGCTCCAGCACCGGGAGATTCCGCCGCACCTGCACTTCCATACGCCCAACCCCCATGTGGAGTGGGACCGCATCCCCGCGCGTGTCCCCGTCGAGCGGGTCCCCTGGCCGGCCCTCCAGGGGCGGCGCATCGCGGGCGTGAGCTCCTTCGGGTTGAGCGGCATCAACGCGCACGTGGTGTTGGAGGAGGCCCCCTCGACCACGTCCTCGCCCGTGCCCACGGAGGACGGGAAGGCGCAGCTCGTCGTCCTGTCCGCGAAGACGGCGCCTGCGCTGGCCGACCTGGCCAGGACGTGGAGCACCTTCCTGAGGGGCGAGGGCGTGGGGACGCTCGCGGACCTCAGCTACACGGCGGCCCTGTGCCGCACGCACCATGACCACCGGCTCGCGCTCGCGGCGAAGTCCTCACAGGAGTTGGTCGCGCAGCTCGACGCGTATGCCGCCGGAGAGAGTCACCCCGGCCTGTCCGTGGGACGCCGGAGCAACAGCCAGAAGGTCGTCTTCGTGTTCCCCGGGCAGGGCTCGCAGTGGCTCGGTATGGGACGGCGGCTGTACGCAGAGGATGCGACGTTCCGCGAGGCCATCGACCGGTGCCACGAGGCGCTGGGCCGCTATACGGACTGGTCGCTGCGCGAGCTGTTGACGAACCCCGAGCAGCAGCCGCGCTGGAATGACATCGACGTCATCCAACCGACGCTGTTCGCCTTGCAGGTGTCGCTCGCGGCGGTGTGGCGCTCACTGGGGCTGGAGCCGCACGCGGTGGTGGGGCACAGCATGGGCGAGGTCGCCGCGGCCCACGCCGCGGGTGCGCTGACGCTGGACGACGCCGCGCGCATCATCTGCGAGCGCAGCAAGCTGCTCCGGCGCGTGAGTGGCAAGGGCGCCATGGCGGTGGTGGACCTCTCGCGCGAGCAGGCGGAGGCGGAGCTGCGGGGCGCGGAGGACCGGATCGCCATCGCCGTCAGTAACGGCCCGAAGGCCACGGTGCTCTCGGGCGACCCGGCCGCGCTGAAGGAGGTGCTGGAGCGCCTGGAGCAGCGCGAGGTCTTCTGCCGCTGGGTGAAGGTGGACGTGGCGTCCCACAGTCCGCAGATGGACCCGCTCCGGCAGGATTTGCTCGAGCGGATGGCTGGCATCCGTCCCACGGGCAGCACGGTGCTGCTCTACTCGACGGTGACGGGTGCCCCCATTGACGGCCGGGAGCTGAGCGCCGCGTATTGGGTGCGCAACCTGCGACAGCCCGTGTTGTTCGCGGACGCGGTGCAGCGTCTCATCCAGGATGGGAACGTCCTGTTCATCGAGCTGAGCCCCCATCCCATCCTGGTGCCCTTCGTGGATGCGATGCTGCGCGAAGGCGACGCCTCCGGCCGAGGCCTGGTCGTCCCGAGCCTCCTCCGGGAGCAGGAAGAGTGGCCGACGCTGCTCGCGTCCCTGGGCGCGCTGGCCACCCGAGTGGACCGCGTGGACTGGCTCCGGCTGCATCCGGACAAGCGACGGCGCGTTGCACTGCCCGCGTATCCCTGGCAGCGGGAACGGCACTGGCTGGAGCTGGGGCCCACGCGCGCGGCGCGAGGCCACTTCGCGCGCTCGGGGGGGCATCCGCTCCTGGGCACCTCCTTCACGACCTCCGTGCAGCAGGAGACCCGCTTCTGGGAATCCACCCTGAGCGCGAGCGAGCCCGCGTTCCTCGCGGACCATCGCGTGGCGGGCTCGGTGGTGGTTCCAGGCGCGGCCTACCTGGAGATGGCGCTGTCCGCGGCGCACGCGCTGTCGGGCGGCGCAGCGCATGAGCTGGTCGACACCTCCTTCAAGGAGGGCCTGCTCCTGCCCGAGGGCCAGGAGCGCACCGTCCAGTTGGCGCTGCACGGCGAGCAGGGCCGCACCCTCACGTTCCAGCTCTCGAGCCAGAAGGCGGAGACGGAGTCGAGCGCGCCAGCGGGGTGGATGACCCACGTCGTGGGCCAGCTCCGTCTCCTGGAGACAGGGCCGTCGCCGCGGGCGCCCGAGCCGTTGGAGGTCATCCGCGAGCGCTGCCCCGACGTGCTGACCCAAGCGGCGCACTACGAGACGCTGGCACGCAACGGCGTGGCCTACGGGCCCGCGTTCCAGGGCGTGCAGCAGGTCTGGCGGGGGCGAGGGGAGGCGATCGGCCACCTCCGCCTGCCGGAGTCGTTGGCCACGCGGGCCTCGGCGTATCGAGTCCATCCCGCGTTGCTAGACGCCTGCTTCCAACTGGTGTCCGCCGCGGTGCCTCCGGAGGACGTGCCACGGGACGCGGGGCCCGCTGTCCCGGTGGCGCTCGAAAACCTGCGGCTTCACGCCCTGCCCGAGGCGGAGGCCTTCTGCCACGTCCGGATGCGGACACCCGAGGGCACGCGCCGAGGCGTCTACGCGTTCGACCTGGTGCTGCGCGATGCGTCCGGCACGGTGCTGCTGGAGGCGCTGGGGCTGCGGGTTCAGCAGCTGGATGCTCCCGTGGCGGACGCGGAGGGCAGGGACCTCTTCTTCGCCCAGGAGTGGCGCCATGCCCCCGCCGTCGAGCCGCTCCAGGCCTGGGGCGCCGAGGCGGGCGGGCGCTGGTTGCTCATCGCGGAGGGCAGTGAGCTGGCGGACTCGGTGGAGTCACAGCTCCGCGCGCGCCAGGGCGAAGTCACCCGTATCGACCTGGGTGGCTCCAGGCCGGGCCGCCGCGCCGTGGATGTATCGTCGCCGATGGCCTTCGATGAGGTGCTGACGGAGACGTTCGGCACAGGGGCCGCCGCGCGCGGCGTGATTCACCTGACGGGCCTGGAGTCAGGCGACGTGGACCCGTTGATGGGCTGCGGCGGCGTGCTGCACCTCGTGCAGGGGCTCTCCCGGATGGGGCTGTCGAGTCCGCCTCGTTTGTGGATGGTCACGACGGGGCTCCACCATGGTGCGGACAGCCGCTCCGCCGCGGACGTCGTGCAGGCTCCGTTGTGGGGCCTGGGGCGCACGCTCGCGCAGGAGCACGCCGAGCTGAAGTGCACGCGGGTGGACGTGTCCGCGCGCATGAGCATCGAGGACGCCGCTGGCGCGCTGGTGCGCGAGCTGCTCGTGGCGGACGCGGAGGAGGAACTCTCCCTCCGCCCTGATGGGCGGCATGTCGGCCGCATCGTCAGTGGCGAGCCCGGCAGGGCCTCCCATGAAGCGGTCGTCCCCGCCGAGGGCCAACCCTTCCGGGTCGAGCGTGATGCGCAAGGGCGCCAGGAGTACCGGTCCGCGGTCCGCCGTCCGCCGGGGCCTGGAGAGGTCGAACTCGAAGTCGGCGTGGCGGCGCGTCCGGGCCTGGGCAGGTCGTCAAACCCGGAGCGCTGGGACGAAGCAGGTGCCACCGCGTGCAGTGGACGCATCGTGGCCGTGGGCGAGGGCGTGAAGGACGTCACCGTGGGCGAGGAGCGCCTCGCGCTGGTGACGTCGGGCCTCGGGTCGCATCTGTGCGTGCCCGCTGGGAACACCGCGCTGCGCCCGCCCTCGGCGTCGCACGAAGAGGCCGCGGCGCTGGCGGCGACCGTGCTGCCTGTCTGGTACGGCCTGTTCCACCTGGGACGCGTGGAGAAGCGAGACCGTGTGTTGGTCCTCGGGGCCACGAGCGGACTCGGGCGAACGGCCATCCAGTTGGCACGGCGCATGGGGGCGGAGGTCTTCGCCGAAGCCACGGCGGACGGCCAGCGGGTCTCCCTGCTGGAGCTCGGCGCCGCCCACGTCGTGGACCCCGCGGACGCTTCATTCGCCACAGCGCTGCTGGATACGACGGGAGGCCGAGGGGTGGACCTGGCCGTCATCGCGCCGGGCGCTGTCGGCCACGGTCCGAGCCTCGCCGTGCTGGCGGAGGGGGCTCGCGTCATCGACTTGCGAGGGACGTCTGAAGCGCCCTCGGCCGGGGCTGCGAACGTCGCGTGGTGCGTGGTCGACGTGCACACCTTCGCGCGCCGCAAGCCCGACCGGTTCGCCCGGCTGTGGCGCGAGGTGAAGGACGCCTTCGAGGCCGGGGGCCTGCCTTCAGCCATCGAAGAGGTGAGCACGCTCACCCTGAATCATCCCGGGGCGCGCGTGGTGGTGCCGGCCACGGGGGCTCGACGGCTCCGCGCGGATGGGACGTACCTGGTGACGGGCGGCCTGGGCGGACTGGGCTTCGCGGTGGCGAAGTGGATGGTGGAGCAGGGCGCGCGTCACCTCGTCCTCCTCGGGCGTGACACCACGTTGACGCCCGCGCAGCAGGCGGACGTGGCCACGCTCGAAGCGGAGGGGGCGCGCGTGCGGGTGATGGGCGCGGATGTGTCCGACCGCGCTCAGGTGGCCCGGGTGTTCGCGGAGATTGCCGAGGGGGGCACACCGCTGCGAGGCGTCATCCACGCGGCGGGTGTGCTGGATGACGGCGTCCTGTTGCAGCAGACGGTGGAGCGCTTCCGCCGGGTGATGGCGCCCAAGGTCCGCGGTGGTTGGAACCTGCATGTCTTGACGCGCGAGCTGCCGCTCGACTTCTTCGTGCTGTACTCGTCGGCGGCCTCGCTGTTTGGCGCACCAGGGCAGGGGAACTACGTGGCAGCCAATGCCTTCCTCGACGCGCTGGCCCATCACCGCCGGGTGCTGGGGCTGCCAGGCCTGAGCATCAACTGGGGGCCCTTCTCCGAGGTCGGCCTGGCCGCCGCGCAGTCGAACCGGGGAGTGCGCCTGGCGCAGCGGGGCTCCGACAGCCTGACGCCCGCGGAAGGCAACGCCATCCTGGGCCGGCTGTTGGATGGTGACGTGACGCAGATGGCCGTCATGCCGCTCGACCTCCACAAGTGGGTGGAGTTCTATCCGCGCGCGAAGTCCTCGCTCTGGCTGTCGGAGCTCGTCCCGGCCAACGCGGGGGAGGGCGCGCGGGCCGCCAGGGATGTGGAGTTGCTTGAAGCCTTGCGGACGGCGACGCCTCGGGACGCGCGGGTGGCGCTGGAGAAGTTCGTTCGCGAGCAGCTGGGCCGGGTGCTCCGGCTCGACTCCGCGCGCATCGACGCGGAGGCGCCGCTGCAGGGCTTCGGGCTCGACTCGCTGATGGGGCTCGAGCTGCGCAACCGGTTGGCGTCGGGACTGGGGCTGTCGCTCCCGGCGTCACTGATTTGGAAGCACCCGACGCTGGATGCGCTCTGCGCGCATCTCCAGAGTGAGGTCATGGATCGCGCCCTGGCTGAGACGCTCGCAACCCAGGCAGAGGCGGTCGAAACCAACGACAACGAGGTCTTCGTCCTATGAGTGTACGGGAGCTGTTGGGCACCCTCGCGGCCAGGGGGGTTCGCCTGCGTGTCGACGGTGACAAGCTGGTGGTGGAGGCGGGAAAGGCCGTCCTCACGCCGGAGCTGCGGACCGAGCTGGCGGCGAACAAGGCCGACATCCTCGCGTTCCTGCGCAAGCACACCGCGCGCAACGAGGCGGGCAGCGGCTCGGAGCAGCCCGTCACGAGGCCCCAGGTCATCCCACTGTCCAGCGGCCAGGAGCGGCTCTGGTTCCTGGACCGGCTGTCACCGGGCACCGCGCAGTACAACGTCCATCTGGGATTGCGGGTCCGCGGCGCGCTGGACCCGCTGGCGCTGCGCCGGAGCCTGGACGAGCTGGTCCGGCGGCACGAGGTCCTCCGGACGTCCTTCCCGGAGGTGGACGGAAGTCCAAGACAGTTCATCGCGTCGCCCGACGTGGGCGCGTCGCTGCGCGTCGTGGAGGTTCGAGGGCTGACGGAGGCGCAGCGCGACGAGGAGGTCCGACGGCGCTCGGAGGCCCTGGCCCAGCAGCCCTTCGACTTGTCCCAGGGGCCCCTGTTCCGCGTGACGCTGGTGTCCCTGGACGACGACGACTCCGCGCTCTTCGTGACGAAGCACCACATCATCACGGATGGCTGGTCGCTTGGCGTCTTCGTCCGGGAGCTGTCCGCGCTCTACGCGTTTTTCGTGAGGGGGCAGGCCGCGGCCTTGCCGCCCGTGTCCATGCAGTTCGCCGAGTCGGCCCTGCGTGAGCAGGCCTGGCTGGCGGGGCCTGCTGGTGCCCGGGAGCGGGCCTTCTGGGAGGAGCAGCTCCAGGGCCTGCCGCCGCTTCAGCTCCCCGTGGACCGTGGCGTGTCCAGCGCCACGAGCCACCGCGGCGCGACCGTGCCCGTGGCCTTCTCGCCCGCGTTGAGCGAGGCGCTGCGGGAGCTCGGCCAACGTGAAGGCTGCAGCCTCTTCATGGTGCTCTACGCCGCGTTCGCCGCGCTGCTGCACCGCTACTCGGGGCAGGTCGACTTCGGCGTGGGGACGGTGACCGCGAACCGCGGGAGCGTGCCACCGGACCTCATCGGCTTCATCGCCAACACGCTGGTGCTCCGGAGTGACGTGTCCGGGGACCCGGCCTTCTCGCAGTGGCTGGCCCGGGCGCGCAAGACGGTGCTCGACGCGCAGGACCACCAGGCGCTGCCCTTCAGCGAAGTGGTGAAGGCGGTCGGTGCATCGCGTGAGGGCGGGCTCAACCCGCTGGTGCGCGCCTGCTTCACGCTGGAGAACATCCCCGCGCCCACGCTGGATCTGCCCGGGACGCGCTGGTCCTTCCTGGGCGGAGCGCCCGACGGCAGCGTGGAAGGCGTCGCCAAGTTCGAGCTGTCGCTCATCCTGGCCTCCGGCGAACAGGGCCTGGCTGGCATGCTCGAATACTCGCGAGAGGTCTTCGACGCCTCGACGGCGGAGCGGATGGTGGGGCACCTCCAGGTGCTGCTGGAGGCCGTCGTCGCGAAGCCGGAGACGCCCCTGTCGAAGCTGCCCGTGCTGTCGGCGGAAGAGCGGACGCGGCTGCTCACGGCATGGAATGGTCCGGCGCTCGGCGTCCCGGCGCTGTGCATGCACGAGCTCATCCAGGCCCAGGTGGAGCGGACGCCGAACGCCGTGGCCGTGGTGAGCGGAGCGCGGACGCTGACCTACGCCGCGCTCAACCGCCGGGCGAACCAACTGGCCCATCACCTGCGGCGGCTGGGCGTGCGGCCCGAGGCGCGCGTGGGGCTCTGCGTCGAGCGGACGGAGGAGCTCGTCATCGGGCTGCTGGCCATCCTCAAGGCCGGCGGTGCCTATGTTCCACTGGACCCCGCCTACCCGAAGGAGCGGCTGGCGCTCATCCTGGAGGACGCCCAGGTGCCCGTGCTGCTCACGCAGCAGCGGCTGCTCCCGGAGCTTCCCGTCACCGAGGCGCGGGTGGTGTGCCTGGACGCGGATGCCGCCACCCTCGGCGCCGAGCCGGAGACGAACCCCGGGCGTGTCACTACGCCGGAGTCGCTCGCGTACCTCATCTACACCTCGGGCTCCACCGGCAAGCCCAAGGGCGTGATGATTGACCACCGGAACGCCGTGGCCTTCTTGCAGTGGGCCCAGAGCGTCTTCTCGCCGGAGTCGCTGGCGGGGACGCTGGCGTCGACGTCCATCTGCTTCGACCTGTCCGTCTTTGAAATCTTCACCCCCCTGTGCCGTGGGGCGAAGGTCATCGTCGCGAAGAACGCGCTGGAGCTGCCCGAGCTGCCCGCGGCGAAGGAGGTGACGCTCATCAACACCGTGCCCTCGGCCATGGGCGCGCTGCTGCGAGGGGGCGGGGTGCCGGCGTCGGTCACCACCGTCAACCTGGCGGGCGAGGCGCTGGCGGGGGCGCTGGTCGACGCCATCTACGCCATGGGCCACGTGCGGGACGTCTTCAACCTCTACGGCCCGAGCGAGACGACGACCTACTCCACGTTCACCCGTGTGAACCGGGGCGAGACGCCGACCATTGGCCGGCCCGTGGCAAACACCCAGGTCTACGTGCTGGACGCGAACCGAGAGCCCATGCCAGTGGGGGTGCCGGGTGAGGTCTACATTGGTGGGCATGGTGTCGCGCGAGGCTACCTGGGCCGGACGGAGCTGACGGCGGAGCGGTTCGTGACGTCTCCCTTCGCGGGGGATGCGGGCGCGCACCTGTACCGGACGGGGGACCTGGCGCGGTGGCTGCCGGACGGGCAACTCGAATACCTGGGCCGCATGGATCACCAGGTGAAGCTCCGCGGCTTCCGTATCGAGCTGGGAGAGATTGGCGCTGCGCTGCAGGTGCACCCAGGCCTCCGCGATGCGGTCGTCGTCGTGCGAGAAGGCCCGGGCGCGGACAAGCAGTTGGTGGCGTATGTGGTGGGCCGCGACGGGAAGGCCCCCGAGCCGGGTGAGCTGCGCGACCACCTGAAGTCCCGGCTGCCCGAGTACATGGTGCCCTTCGTGTTCGTGAGCCTGGAGGCCCTGCCGCTCACGCCGAACGGAAAGGTGGACCGCGCCGCGCTCCCCGCGCCGGAGCGTGTGGGCTCCGGCGCGGCGAAGGCGCACGTCGCGCCGAGAACACCTGGGGAGGCCATGCTGGCGGACATCTGGTGTCAGGTCCTCGGGGTGGAGCAGGTGGGCGTGCACGACCACTTCTTCGAGCTTGGAGGCCACTCACTGCTGCTTTACCGGGTGCTGGTCCTCGCGCGGGCCGCGTCGGGCGCGGACATCCCGCTGAGGGCGCTGTTGCAGTCGCCGACGCTGGAGGAGATGGCGCGCACCATCGAGGCCGCGAAGACGGGCGCGCTGCCGGTCCACGACGTGGTGGCGGAGCTGGAGGTGGACGCCGTGCTGGAGGCCGGGCTGGTGCCGGGAACGGCGCTGCCGCCGACCTCCGGCCCCGCGCGCGCGGTGCTGCTGACGGGCGCCACGGGCTTCCTCGGCGCATTCCTGCTGGAGGCGCTCTGCCAGAAGACGCAGGCGCGCATCCATTGCCTGGTCCGCTCCAAGTCGGAGCAGGAGGGGCTGGCGCGGATCCGCAAGAACCTGGAGAGCTACTCGCTGTGGCGCGAAGACCTGGCGGAGCGAATCGTCCCCGTTCGGGGAGACATCGGCCAGCCCCTGCTGGGCCTGTCGGAAGTGGAGTTCCAGCGGCTGTCGGAGGCGGTGGACGCCGTCTATCACAACGGCGCGCTCGTCAATTTCATCTACCCCTACGAGTCGATGCGCGCAGCGAACGTGCTTGGTACGCGGGAGATACTGCGCTTGTGCATGCGCACGCGCATCAAGCCGCTGCACTATGTCTCCACGGTTTCGGTGCTGCCCGTGGGGCGCCAGCTGCCCTTCCGCGAGGATGAACCGCTGGGAGCCGCTGCGAGCCTGTCGGGCGGCTACGCCCAGAGCAAGTGGGTGGCGGAGAAGCTCGTGCGTGAGGCCTCGCACCGAGGACTTCCAGTGACGATTCACCGGCCGGGGCGGGTGACGGGGCACAGCCGGACGGGGGCGTGGAACACGGACGACCTGGTGTGCAGGACCCTCAAGGGCTGCGTCCAGTTGGGGAGTGCGCCCAGCGTGGACGCGCTGCTGGACGTGACGCCGGTGGACTACGTGAGCAGCGCCATCGTGGACCTGTCCCTGCGTCCCGAGTCCATTGGCCAGACGTTCCACCTGGTCAACCCGCAGTCCGTGCGAGCGGACGAGATGTGGAGCCACATGCGCGCTTTCGGCTACGGGCTGCGCGTGCTCCCCTATGACGAGTGGCTCGCCGAGCTCGGCCTCGCGGCGCCGGAAGACCGTGAGCTGGGAGACCTGCTCCTGTTCCTCCAGCAGGTGCCGCCCGAGGACCGGAGCGTGGGTGGACCGCGCATGGTGGTCTGCGACAGCGGCCACACGCTGAAGGCGTTGGGAGGAACAGGGACGTCGTGTCCGTCCGTGGATGCCACGTTGATCAAGACGTATCTCTCCTCGCTGGTGCAGCGCGGCTTCCTGGCCGCGCCCGGAGGGCGGTGAAGACCAGGGCATCGGCCTGACAGGTCGGTGCCCATCGGCTCCAAAGACAGACGCAGGCGTGGTGTCAAATCCTTGTCAGGTGGAGTGGTAGACTGAATGGCAAGGCCGCTCCCGCCTCCGTGCGGGGTGGCTTCCCTCACCTCGCCGGAGCCACACCATGCAATGGAGATTCCAGCCCTGCGTCCTCGCCCTGTTCCTGAGTGCCTGCCTGGAGCCCGAACCCGAGGCCCCGCGGCCGTTGAAGGTCGTGCTCTTCCCCTACATTCCAGACTCGGCGGGGGATGGCTTCGCCAGCCTCAAGCAGCGTCTGGAGGCGGACTTCGAGCGGGCGCATTCTGACATCGACGTGGATATCGTGTTCGACGCGAACCTGGACCTCTATGACCTGGATGACGGAGGCACCCTGAGCCAGCTCCTCGGCCAGGGCGCAGGGGCCGCGCAGGTGGTGGAGGTCGACACGCTCATCATGGGTGACCTCGTGTCGAAGGGCTGGGTGCAGCCCGTTGCCCTGGAGGCGGGCGTCGCGCATCCGGCGGCGGAAGAAGCCGTCTCCATCGCGGGCCAGCGCTACGGCGTGCCGACCTACCTGTGCAGCTACGTCGTCTACTCGAACAGCCCCCACCTGTCGTCGGCCACGGATGGCGATTCCCTGGTCCAGATTCTCACGGACGTGGCACCGGGTGTGCGCCCGCTTGCGGCCAACTACAGCGGAAGCTGGACGCTGCCCTCGTCCTACCTGGACGCCTGGGCCGACACGAACCCCACGGGCGTGTTGTCCCAGGCGCTGTCGCTGCCGCTGGACGCGCCAGCGCTGGATTCGTTCGAGGACGTGGTGAAGAGCTGTGAATTGGAGGCAGGCGTCAACCCATGTCTCGACGGCACCTATGCGGACAATGCCCTGGCGGAAGAGGCGTTCGCGGCAGGGCAGGCCAACGGCTTCATGGGCTACACGGAGCGGCTGTTCTTCGTCCGGAAGTCGAACCCGGGCATGGCGCTTCCAGAGGTCATCTCCGTTCCGCTGGGCACGGGCTCCGCGCCCGCGGTGTTCGTGGATGCGCTGGTGGTCAACGCGCGGTGCATGGGGACGTGTGCCGAGGACGCCCGCGCCTTCACCGACTTCATGAAGGACCCGGCCGTGCGCAGCCTCATCGCGTTCAGCGGGGACGCGCCGCAGGGCACGACGCCGCGTTATCTGCTGCAGGCCACCCAGGCGTTCTATCAGCAGGAGCCCGCGCGCTCCGACCCGATGTATCAGCAGTATGTGCAGTTCCTGAGCGGGGCCCGGCCCTATCCCAATCAGGGCTTCCCGCAGCACCGGAGGACGCTCCAGGCGGCGCTGGTGGACGCGCTGAATTAGAAAGAGATGCGGGTGCCGTCATGCGTCACGGCCTTCTGCGTTACAGTTTGCGTTCACCATCAGGAGGTCGTGACATGACGGTTGCTGGCAAGCGCCCCAACTTCCTCATCATCACCACGGACGAGGAGCGCTTCCCTCCTCCGTACGAGAACGAGGAGGCCCGGCGGTTTCGTGTCGAGAATGACCGGGTCGGCCAGGAGCTCCGCCAGCATGGCCTCGAGTTCCTCCGGCACCACACGGCCTCCACGGCCTGCGCGCCCAGCCGCACCACGCTCTACACGGGGCAATATCCATCGCTTCACGGGGTAAGTCAGACGCCCGGCATCGGGAAGTCCTCGTTCGACCCGGACATGTACTGGCTGGCGCCCAACACCGTCCCCACCCTGGGCGAGTACTTCCGGCAGGGCGGCTATCAGACGCATTACCGGGGCAAGTGGCACCTCTCTGACGAGGACATCCTGGTGCCGGGGACGCAGACGCCCCTCATGAGCAATGGCGTGAGCGGCGACGCCTACCCGGAGCGCATCGCCCTGTACGAGCAGGCCGGGCGTCTGGAGAAGTTCGGCTTCTCAGGGTGGGTTGGCCCAGAGCCGCATGGCTCGGCCCAGGCGAACGACGGCACGGTCCGTGACCCAGGCTTTGCCGACCAGGTATGCAGGCTGCTGAGCGACCTGGACCAGCAGGCCGCGAAGGGGGACGCGGCGCCGTGGCTCGTCGTGAGCTCCTTCGTCAATCCGCACGACATCGTCTTCTCGGGCGTGCCCTGGTTCACCGAGTTCAGCGACCTTCAGCAAGCGGGGAAGCTGCCGGACGTGGCGCCTTCACCGACGGCGGGCGAGTCGCTCGAAAGCAAGCCGCGCTGTCAGAAGGACTACGTCTACACGTATCCGCGCATGTATCTGCCGCAGCGGGACACCGCGTCGTACCGGCAGTTCTATTACTTCCTCATGGCGGAGGTGAGTAAACACATCCAGCGTGTCTATGCGCAGCTCAAGCAGACCTCCTTCTTCGAGAACACCATCGTCGTCCTCACGTCCGACCATGGTGAGATGCTCGGGGCTCACGGCGGCATGATGCAGAAGTGGTACAACGCCTATCAGGAGACGCTGCATGTGCCGTGCGTCATCTCCAATCCAGGGCTGTTTCCGGAGCCCCGGAGGACGGAGTTGGTGACGTCGCACGTGGACCTGGTGCCGACGCTGCTGGGGCTGGCCGGAATCGACGCGGAGGCTGCCCGGCGAGCGCTGGCGAGGGACCACTCGGAGGCGCAGCCGCTGGTGGGCAGGGACCTCTCCGGTCTGGTGCTGGGACGGGAGGCCGAGCGGCATGAGCCCATCTATTTCATGACCGACGACAACGTCGAGTCAGGGCTCCAGATGACCAACAACCTCACCGGCCAGGAGTTCGCGGGCGTCATCCAGCCCAAGCACATCGAGACGGTGGTCACCCGCCTCCCCGAGCTCACGGGCGACACGCTCTGGAAGTACAGCTGCTATTCGGACAACCCGCGCTTCTTCGCGGGCGCGCCGGGGAACACGGACGAGGTCGCCACGGCGCGGTTCATCCCCCGGGAGTACGAGTGCTACGACCTCACGGAGGACCCGCTGGAGACCCGGAACCGGTGCAGCGCGGTGGCGGCGCAGCCCCTGCCGCAAGACGTCCGTGATGCGCTCGACAAGGTCCTGAAGGAGCAGCGCGAGAAGAAGCGGCTGCTGCCCCAGAGCCTGAATCGAAGCGCGGCGACGAAGGGCCCGCTGCGGGACTGAGGTCACGCCGTTCGACGGAGCGGCGGCCTTCGCACTTGGGGCGGCCTGACTCCTCGACAGTGGGCGGGAACGGCATCAACATTGCTAGAATGCTCACGCTCTACGGCTTCGGCCGCGTCAACTCGAAGGTCGTCGGTCTCACGCGCGATTTGCGCGCCCTGTGGGCGCTCGAGGAGATGGGGGTGCCCTACCGGGTGCATGGCGTGGATCATCCCGCGGGGGAAACCAGGAGCGAGGAGTACCGGCGGCTGAACCCCTTCACGCAGGTGCCGGTGCTCGAGGACAACGGCTTCGTGCTCACCGAGACGGGCGCGATTTTGCTGTACCTGGCGGAGAAGACGGGCAGCTTGCTGCCCGCGGATCTCCAGGGCCGCGCCCAGGTGACGCGCTGGTGCTTCGCCGCGCTCAACACCCTGGAGCCGCCGCTGTTCCAGATCGTTATGATCGACCTGCTCGGCGCCGCCGACCCCACCGGCGCGCAGCGGCGTCCCGGGTTGGTGAAGTGGGCCGAGCACGCACTGACCGCGCTCGAGGACTGGCTTCGGGAGCGTCCATATCTCACCGGCGAGGCGTTCACCGTGGCGGACATCCTGATGACCACGGTGCTGCGCGAGGTGCGCAACGCGGGCGTGCTCGACGGCTTCCCCCGGGTCTCCGCCTACCGCGAGCGCTGTGAGGCACGGCCCGCCTGGCGGCGGACGCTGGACGCCTATGAGCAGCGCCTCGGCGCCCCGGCGGGCAGCGCGCGCTAGCGGCGCCCTGTGTCACGGGGGCCGCCGGCGGACCCCACGGGCGTGGCGCGGAGCTCGGAGGGGGGCTCGCGGCCCAGCTTCCGGTACTCATGCATGAGCGCCTCGATGATGTCCGGTGGGTGGATGGCGCGGCCCGCCTCACGCGCGATCAGCGCGGCCGTCAGCACCACGTTGCGAATCTGCCCTCCGGCCAGGTCCGCCGTCGCCGCCAGTCGGCTCAATTCCTTGGCGGGGAGCTCGTGCGCCGTGCCCAGGTGCGTGGTCCAGAGCGCGCGCCGCTCGGCGGGTCCGGGCAGGGTGAAGTCGATGATGGCATCGAGGCGGCGCGTGAAGGCTGAATCAAACCGGCTCTTGCTGTTGCTGGTCAGGAGGGCCACGCCGTCGAACGCCTCGATTCGCTGGAGCAGGTAGTTCGTCTGTGCGTTGGCGAACCGGTCATTCGAGTCCTTCACGTCGGTGCGCTTGGCGAAGAGCGAGTCCGCCTCATCGAAGAGCAGCACCAGGTCGGCATGCTCGGCCCGCGCGAAGAGCTGCGAGAGGTTCTTCTCCGTCTCACCGATGTACTTGCTCGTCACCGACGCCAGGTCGACGCGGTAGAGCGGCAGGCCAAGCTTCGTGGCCAGCCAGCCCGCGGCGAGCGTCTTGCCCGTGCCCGACGCGCCCATGAAGAGCGCCCGGACCCCCGCGCGGTAGCGCACCGTCGCGGAGGGGCCCAGGCCGTCCACCAGATCGTCCCGCGCGCGGCACCGCGCCAGGAGCAGCTCCAGCTCTCGCTTCACCTGAGGCACCAGGACGATGGCGTCGTCGTGGATGGCGTCCATCAAGGGCTCCGCGAGCGTGCTCATGCCTTCGGACTCCGCCACCCACGCCGCGGCGAGCACGTCTTCGAGCTCGGGCCCCCGCCGCCCGTCCAGCTCCGCCTTCTGCCGCGCCAGCCGGCCCAGCTGGGCAATCCGTCCCGCGCCCTGGCGGTGCCGTCGGGCCAGCTCCTCCGCGAGCGCCGGTGCGCCCAATGAGGACTCCCACAGCGCTCGCCGCTCCTCACGGGGAGGTCGTGGAACGGACCAGCGCAGCACCGCGCGGTCCGCCGCGTCGAGCGTGCCCTCCGGACCGGTGAGGGCCAGCACGGGGCCGCCGTAGTACGGCAGGTTGGGAAGGACCTTCCGCTCGCCGGGCCCGAGCTCGTGGACATGGATGGGGAGCAGTCCTCGTTGAATCAAGAAGGGCCCCAATCCCGGCTGTGGCTCCGCTCCGAGGAAGAGGGGCTCGCGCCCGAGCGACATGGCGACCGCCGCCGCCACGGTGCGGGTCTCAGAGAGGGACGTGCCGCGCAGCACGAGCGACGACCGAGGCTTGTCCGCGAGAAAGCGCGCATACCGGTGCACGCCATCCCTGATGGACGGAGGCAGCGGTACTTCCAGGTGGTGGGCCGAGCCGAGCGTTGCCCCAGGCCAGGTGACGTCGTGGCCGGACAGCGCCAGGAAGAGCTGCAGCGGCATGGCCAGCGTTTGTTCACAGAGTGGCAGCTCCTCCCGGAGGCGCGTCAGCAGGCCGCTGCCCAGGGCCGCTCCGGCGGTGAGGAGGAGCAGGGCCTCCTGGCCCACGGAAGCGGCCGGCGCCAGCGCGCTGGACACCAGGCCCAGCGTTGGCCGGGACGCCCCCACGGGCGCTTGAAGGTACGCGACGGCCCGGCCCACCATCGGGTCCTGCTCGACGGCCGCGACCAGGACCACTGCGAGGAGCTCCACCAGCGAGAGCCCGAGCGCTTCGCCGAGCATCACGATTCCAGCATCCTCGGCGCCCGGACGTGTGAGGCGCTCCCGCGCCCGAGCGACCCAGTCCCGCCCTGTTGCGTCCAGGTGCTGTCGCAGGAAGCGCAGCTCAATGGCCTCTCCATCCCCTGAGTCCTCTTGTGTGAGGGCCAACGCCGCGAGGACCGTGGTGCGAAGGGGCAGGGAGGACGTCGTCATGCTCCGGCCTCGTCGTATTGATAGTGGTACTGGATGACGCGGGCGAGCCAGGGCACCCAGCCCGGGTTGACGTCGAGCCCCGCGCGGCGGATGCGGATATCCACCTGCGAGGCCGCGAAGACGATGTCCAGATGCGTGCGGGTCGCGACGAGGCGGCCGGGACGGAGGACGAGCGCTCTGAGCCCCATGTGTGCCAGCCGTCGCGTGACGCCGCCCACCGCGAGCAGGGCCGCGCGCAGCATGAGGGTGGCGTCATCCCAGGGGAGTCGATGCGCCAGGGGCGTCGTCGTGAGGCCTTGGTCGAACGGTGGCGGCAGCGCTTCCCCGTGAGCTGTCGAGGCGAGCGGTATCCGGGTCCGTGCGTCGAAGGCAACGCGGCGTCCCGTGGGTTCGCGGACGAGACGGAGCGGTGCTCGCGCGCCGATGCCTGCCTGGAAGCGCACGGGGAGGATGAAGGGGTTGGGCTCGGGCAACGGCGCCGCGGCCTCCTGGAGCACGCGGAGCAATGGGTCCGTCGAGGGAACCCCCAGGCGCTCGGCGACGTGCCGGAGGAAGCGCTCCGGGACTCCAAGGTCGGCGAGGGCGGGATGGACCGCCAGGAACTCCCCCAGGCCCAGTGTGTTCAGCATGGGCACGAGGAAGAGCAGTCCCCCAGCGACCGTGGGGAGCGCTTCCTCCGTCGCGTAGAACAGAGGCGTGTCTTGAGGCGTGGTTCCGGTGTCTCCGGGCGCCTCGTCGGCGTCCGCGGGCGCGGGGCGTGTCATCTGCCGCGGAGCCGCTGACTCACCCGCCGGGGTCGCGGAGGTTCCCTCCAGGGGCTTCGTCATGTCGGCGGAAGAAGGCGCATCGGAGAGCGCTCGCGAGGATGGCGGCGACGACGCGACGATTCCCGAGACCACGCCCGTGGCGGCGGGGACAGTGGGCGCGTCCGGCTTCGGAGGGGTTCGCTGGGGCGGCTCCCCTGGCGTGGGCAGGTGTGCCGCAGGGGAAGCCTGGCGCGCCCCCAGCACCCGCCATGCCCGCGCCGGAAGATCGGGCGCGGCGACCCGGGAGGGCATGCGCGTGCAGAGCGCCACCGCGGCCAGCCACAAGGCACGGGCGTCGCCAGCTCCCCATGCGCGTGTCCAGTGCGCGAGCGTGCTCCGGAGCGGCTCGGGGATCTGCTCCGTCGCGCCCACGTCGTCCAGGGGCGGCCTCGGCGCCGGGCGGGACGGCAGGTGTCCCCACCAGGCTCGGGCGAGCGCGGGTCCATCCTGCCATCGCAGTGCGCCCAGCAGGGGGGCCAGCGCGCCGAGCGCGTGCAATTCGGAGACGAGCGTCACCGCGGCGGCATGGCCAGGCCCCGTCCGCAAGGCGCCGGCGAGCGCCAGGCGGAGCGCGTCGTCTCGGGGCGTCCCTGGGCGCAGTCCAGGGACGGCCAACCGCCAGAACCAGGCGTCCAGGGGCAGCCCTTGGGCAAGCCGGGTGGCCAGCAGCACGAAGGGCTCCAGCTCATCCCGGAAGTAGACCGCCTGCGCGGTGGCGGCGGACCGCGACCGCGCAGGCACCGCGAGCAGCGCCAGCTCGCGCACGCGCTGCTCCACGACGAGCGAGAGCGTGGCCGGGCCGAGGTCCGCGTGAATCGTCCCGAGCGACAGTCGGCGGATGACCAGCACCTGTCCCCCGGGCGCATCCGGAAGGGAGGCGGTGCGCAGCGCATCCTCCAGGAGGACCGCCCCTCTCTGGACGAGCGAGGGGCTGGCCGCCGCGAGCTTCACCTGGCGCACTCGCCGTTCCGAGGTCACCGGAGCAAGGTCCGCCGCGGCGTGGGGAGCAGACCGCCTCGCTGCTCGGGCTCGGAGAACTTCGCCACCGTCTTCTCCGCGAGGTTCACGCTGGCCGCGCTCGTGGAGAACACGCGCGCGCGCGCCGTGCCGGTGCCCAGGTCCTCCACCACGGCCTGGACCGTGTGAACGCCGGAGGCGAGCAGCACATGGGTGCCCACGCGGATGCGCGAAGGGTCCACTTGCAGGTCCAGCACCGTCCCCACCCTTGCGGGGGCTGGCTTCGGCAGGTGCCCGGCGACGATTTCTCCCACCGGGGCGTGGCTCGCGAGCAGCAGCGCCGAGCGCACCAGGTCGTTCATCAGCGTCACGGCCTCGGTGCGTGACGGGTTCATCTGCGCGAAGAGCCAGTCCACCAGCTCTTGAAGCTGGCGCCGGCTCATGACCTCCAGCGTGTTCCACTGGGGCAGCCGGGCCAGGTCTCTCAGGTCCCACGGCGCGTCATACTCGCTCAGCATCGACGCCCACTCCATCCGGACGCGTGGAGGCACCTCGCCGAAGAGGAAGTAGAGGTACGTGGCCACCTTGGCGATGTTCTCCAGCTCGCGGGCCGCGGCTTGTGCGACGTCCGGTCGCCCGTGCGCGGCGTCCATCAGGTCGCCGAACGAGGTGATGGGCAACGCCAGCGTCACCAGCTCCGCCCAGCCGCGGTGGACGAGGCTGGCCAGCTCCAGCGTCGCGGTGACGCCCCGGGCCTGGGAGACAAGCTGGCTCTGCGCGGTGAAGACACGACTCACGCCTTCACCCGAGCGGCTGGGCGCGCGGGTTATCTGGGGCAGGACGGGCGGAGCGCGCACGGTGGCGCGCCGCCGAGCCTCTTCCAGGGTCCGGTGGACGAGGTCCAGCCGGTCCAGGCGCTGAAACAGCGATGGCCCCTGCGCGAACCAGTTCAGCGGGGCGTCGCGCAGGAGTTGGATGAGGGCCCAGAGCTCCGGAGGCGCGGCGCGTGTCTCCGCGAGCGCCGCGGGCAGCTCCGACTCGTAGATGCCGGTGTCCAGCGCGCGGACGGGCGTGGCGCGGTCCAGGACCTGCTCTCTGGGCCGGTGGTAGACGAGGAAGCGGACGTGCTCGCGCAGCACCTGGGTGCGTCGTTCGTTGATGCGCTGCAGTCGGGCCTGCTCCTCGGCCAGGAGCGCGCGCGCCACCATGACGTCCTGGCGCGACTCGGAGACCTCCGTGCCAATCACCGTCAGGCGCTCGCCTCCCCGCGCCTCATGGGCCTGGAGCACGCTCACCAGGCGCCCGCCTTCCTCCAGGGCCTCCCGGTATTGCATGACACGGTCCTCGAGGTTCCTCAGCACGGCCAGGACGTCTTCGAGCTGGGCCACGGACATGGAGAAGTAGGTGGCCTCTTCCGCTCGCGTGGGCACCTTGGGCGCCACGTAGTCGGTGAACACCTGGCTCCAATCCTCCGCGGTCAGGGCACGCAGCTCGCTCAACGGAACGCCGATGCGTGGCTCCGGGGGGGGCGGCGGCTCTCCGTCCACCGGTGGCACGCGCGACCTCCGCCACGGGGGGACCTTCACGTTGGGGACCTGCACGGACTCGAGGTTGAACTCCATGCCGGAGAGCAGCGTGAACAGCTTCCCGAGCACCTCGCGCTTGATGGCCATCGCCGAGTGAAGCGTGCCGATGACCGGCGACACCTTGAGGAGCCGGTCCCGCAGGTTGGTGGGGTCCAGGTAGCGGACCGTGGACCAGCTCACCTTGCGCTTCGCGCTCAAGACTCCGATGAACTTCTCCACGTCCGTCAGCGTGGCGACGCGCGTCTCGGCCTGCGCGACGTCGGTCAGCACGGGGGACGCCGTCATCACGGCGGAGGCGGTGCTGCCCAGCATGAGCTGGCGGACGCGATGGATTTCCGACTGGACCTGAAGGAAGGCCGCGTCCACGGCCTCGTCGACGCGCTGGATCCGGTTGGACAGGTCGCGCATCAGCCCACGCAGGCCCAGGGTTCGCTGGGCGGTGTGGAGGGGCGAGCGTACCGGCCGATGCCATAGGAGGTTCTCACGCGCCCTGACAATCACATCCAGATGTTCGCCGCGGCGGATGGCCGCGGGCGCGGAGCGCGCCACCTCGGTGCCCAGCGTCCTCCAGGGCGTCCAGGTGGTGCCATCGAACCGGGCGTACAGGATGCGCCCGTTGACCGCGCGGGACAGGACATCCAGCACGCCCTTGCCCGGCGCGGACAGCGCGGCGGTGAGCGAATGGCCGCCGCCCAGGTCCTTCCACTCGCTCCACACCAGCCCGTTGAAGCGCCGGTGCAACAGGGAGCTGCCCGAGAGCGCGACCAGGTCCACGGTGCCGTCATCCGGTGAGGCGCAGGCCTTGAACCAGCGGACCTCCCGTCCCAGCGAGTGGTTCGTCCAGACCTCCGCGCCGTGCGTGGGGTCCGGGGAGACGGTGACCTGCTGGAGGTTGCGCTGGGCGTCCAGGAGGAAGGCCATGAGCAGGCCCCGTGACACCACCGCGGAGATGGGCTCGCCCTTGAACGCCAGCGGCGTCTCAAGGGGTCTCGGCCGGATGACGCGCGAGGCGGTGACGGTCATCCACCAGAGTGAGAGGACCTGTCCTCGGAGGGCCTGGTAGAAGACGTCCGTGCGTCCCTCGGAGGGAGACACCGCGGCGGCATCTCCCATGACGCCGGTCGTCAGCACGCGAGGGCTGCTCCAGGGCTGATTGCTGACGCGGGTGTCCAGGTAGGTGTTGTGCAGGTTGCCCTGGTCGTCCCGGAAGTAGACGTCCAGCCGCCCGCGCGGCCACATCGCCGCGACGGGCACCGAGCGTGACCTGACCCTGCCCTGAATCACTTGCGTCACCTTGCTCCACGCCCGGCCGTCGAAGGTCCGGTAGCCCAGCGTCCAGAACGGTCCCCGGAACAACACATGCGCCCGCTCCTCGGTGGAGATGACCAGGGGCGCGGAGGTGAGCTGTCCCGCGAACTCCAGCCGGGGTGTCGGGTCTCCCTGGGGCCGAGGCAGCAAGTCGGAGCGCGCGTCGACGGCCAACTCCCAGGACGGCTCGAAGTGGTTCTGGAGGTAGGCCTCGGCCGAGGGCACCGTCTCACCCGACGTTCCGTAGTCCTCTTCGGTGGGGTTCGTCGGATCGGCGGCGGGGATGTAGCGCGCCTCGTCCGGGTCGGCCTCCGGGTCCACCAGGGGATAGTGTTTGCCGGTGGCGCCGTACAGGTTGTCCTTGAGGGTGCTCATCCGGGCGCGCACGACGAGGCGCCGCTTCAGCCATCCGCCCAGGCGCTGAAGACCTTCTTCGATGGCGGCGAGGAAGGCGGGGTCCAGCGGTGCGTCATGCAGCAGCCCCGGCTCATAGACGGCGCCCGGCACGGGCACGAGGATGCGAACGCGCTCCTCGCGGGTGATGTCCAGCGGCTCCAGGGCCGCGCTGGCCATCGCCACCGTGTCGAGCTGCTCCAGGGGAATGGGGACCGCCTCCAGCTCGAACCGGTCGGGGAAGAAGCGCCGCGTCCACGCGCGGTAGTCCACGGCGTCCGGTGGCAGCACGCCCACGGGCGGCAGGCGGCGGAAATAGAGGATGGCCTTGTCCTGGGCGAGCCGCTCCGGGGGAAGCTCCGCCAGGTGGTTGTTGAACTGGAGGATGCGCGCCTGCCACAGCACGGGCGAGCCACGGGACTTCAGCAACGGCGTGCGCGCGCGTGGCAGTCCACCCGCTCGCGCCACCGCGTGCCGGTCGACGAACAACGCCTCGGGCCCGTCTGGCCCCTGCCCGAAGCCCAGCAGCCCCAGTGGAACGCCCGCGTGCTCCCAGGGGGCGAGCACTCCACTCCGGCGACGGCGTTCCCGCTCGAAGAGGCTGTACACCAGCCGGCTGCGCCAGCGCAGGGAGTAGTCCTGTGGCATGTCCCAGCCCTGGGGCCAGCCCCAGAGCACCAGCGCCGCGCCCTCCGTGCGCACCGCGTCCTCGAAGGACTGGGACTCCGGGTCCACCTCGCAGGCGTCGGTCTGCGAGGCCGGTGGCGGCAGCACGGACGTGGTGGGGACCAGCACCAGCACCGCGGCCTTGGGAAACAGCAGCGGGTCCACGGGGGGCTCCTCGTTGGCGAGCGCCTCCAGGGAGAACGTGGAGGGGTCCCGGTGCCCTGGGAAGAGGGGAAGCTCTCCCAGCGGGGCGCGGAGCTGCCGGCGGACGATGACGTCCTCACCTGTCACGGCGATGCCGTTGCCGGGCCGGACATGGAGGAAGGTCCGTGGGCCCTCCCGCTCCAGATGGACCTCCAGCCCGGCGACGATGCCCGGCGTGAGGTGCTGGCCCAGCAGCGCGAGCCTCCCCGCGCGATGCTCCTGTTCCAGCGCGAGCGCGTCCGCCGACACGGCGCGTCCCGTGAAGAAGTGGGCCCTCCTCCGCCACTCGGCGTCCACGCCGAAGGGCGCCATGCGTGGCTCCACGCGGAGCACATGTTCGTTGGCCAGCGGATCCGCAATCGGCTTGGTAATCATCTCTCAGCCCCGCAGCGTCAGGAACGCCTCGTCGAGCGACACGCCTTCATCCAGCAGCTTCTTCAACTCCGTCACGAACGTGGCGTAGGACGCGGCGGTGAGCGTCATCACGTAGGCCCCGATGTCGGGCATCCGGTAGGACGCGGCCAGGGTGGCCAGCGGCACGTCCAGGAGGCTGGGTTCCGCCTCCAGCCGCGCCAGGCCCTGCTTGACGGTGGCGGGGAACCGGTTGAGCGCGGCCATGTACTCCTTGTGCTGAATGCGCTCCAGCCGCAGCGTGGCGGAGGCCATGCCCGCGAACTGCCACCGCGTGGCTCCGTGGGCGAGCGTGTTGAGCAGGGGCACGAGCTGGCCAATGGCCATGGCGGTGCCGCGCTGGGGCAGGGCGGAGAACTCGTCATAGAGCTCCGCCTGCCGGAGCTTCTTCACGAGCTCCTCGAAGTGCTGCTCGCCGTCGTGGTCCTCCGGCTCGGGCAGCGGCTGGCCCGCCGCGGAGTGGTGGTGCGGCAGGCTGCGTCGGCAGGCATACCAGAGGGTCCGCGAGCCGGAGAGCAGCTCGCTCCACGCCGCGTCCACCAGGTCTGTCACGGGCGCCTCGGGCGCGGGCTGGACCTGCCAGCGGCGCGTGAGGTCCAGCAGGGCATGCGCGGGCAGCCGCCGCGCCACCTGTCCCACCGCCGCCGCCCGCAGCTTGAGCGGCGCGGCGCGCAGCACCTCGCGCAGGCCCTCCAGCCGCTGCGCCATGCCATGGCGCGCCACGGGCACCATCACCAGGACGGACACCGACTCCAGGGCCTCGCCTGTCCGCGTGAGGTCGATGGGGGGCAGTTGCAGGGACTCGTCGAGGATGGCGCCGAGCTCGTCCTCGGCCACCACCGTCAGCTCGACGTCCACTTCGGGCGGGAAGTAGAACTCCGTGAGGCTGCCCGCCTCGATGGCCGCCGCGGGCAGGGTCCCCGCGGCGGGCAGCGTGAAGAAGTGCTCGCTCGCGAGGAACCGCTCACTCTGGCCCGCGGCGCGACGCGCCTGGAGCACCTCCTTCAGGTGCTGCTGATATTGCAGCGCGTGTGCTTCACGCAGCTCGCGTGGGGCCACGCCGAAGCCCACCACGCTGCGCTGTTCGGCGCCCACCTCCCGTCGCACCAGGAAGGTGTCCAGCCAGCGGAGGGTGCCTCGGTCCAGCGCCAGCATCGCCAGCGGCAGCGCGTCCACGGGGAGGTTCCGCATCCCCGCCCCGGCGAAGACTTCATGGGCCGCGCGCCCGCGGCGCGTCTCGAAGTTGCCGCCGCCCACCGGGTCTGGGTAGGGGATGAGCGTCAGCGCCACCGCCTCGATGATGTCGCCGTCCTGCGTGGTCCGCGCGGCGCCCAGCGACGTGGGGTATGAGGCAATCGGGTTCGCCGTGTACTCCACGGGGCGCAGCACCAGCACGTACAACCCAGAGCGGCTCCGCGCCAGCTCGCGCGGCACGGGGGCGAGCCCGAAGGCCGCGTCCAGCCGCTGAATCTCCGGGATGTCGTCCAGGCGGATGCCCGTCAAGTCACGAGGTACGACGACCAGTTCGCCGCCGGGTGTCAGCCCATGGCCCAGGCGGACGGTGAGCGTCGTGCGGTCCTGGCTGGGCGTGACGCTCAGCCCGTGCATCACCCCGGTGCCATTGGCCCGCGAGAGGTCGGCCTGCCGCGTGAGGAAGTAGTTCTGCTCCCGCGTGAGGTCCTTCGCGGTGAGGAAGCGCCCGTCGAAGAAGAAGGAGCGCACGCGCCGGTCGTCGTGCACCATGGCCCGGGCGGTCTCCAGCGCTTGTGCCGTCTCCCAGGTGAGCTTCTCCCGGGCGGGTCCACTGGTTGGGTTGAACACGGTTATCCCCCTTCGAGAGAGTCAGGCTTAGAAGACGCCCATCCACCGGGCGAGCGCGGCGGTAGAGAGGCTGAAGGGCCTCAAATCGTTGTCGACGTAGACAGCCCCCTGCCGCGTGGGCCGCACCTCCGTGCCGCGCACGTCCTCCACGTCCGTTGCGCCAATGACGATGCGGGCGAGGAAGACCCACGCGGGATCCCTCATCTTCAAGTCAGGCTGGGTCGGGTCCGTCAGCAGCGAGGCGGGGATGAAGGTGTCGCTCCACAGCTTCGCCAGCTCCTGTTCGCGGCTGCCTCTCCAGGCGTTGAAGATGGCCTGCCGGAGCTTGAGGCGCCGCTGCACCGGGTCTGGCTCGTCCACGGGGTCCGGGAAGGGGCTCCTGGGGACCTCCGGAGGGGGATACGCCGTGGAGCGCGGCACCAGCCGCAGCTCGTAGCCGTCGCGAACGCGCGAGGCGACCACGGCGTCCATGGCGTCGAAGGGCCCCGCTGCGAAGGCAGGCGTCTTGCCGCGCTCGCACTGGAGGAAACGCAGGAACAGGTCCGCCACCACCCCCGTGGGTGGATAGCCCGCGGCATCGGGGCTCAGCCGGTACTCGGCGGGCGTGAAGACGCCGAAGTCGGCCAGCGCCAGCGGCTCCTGCCAGTACCAGCGGTCCAGCTTGAGGCACGCGTCCGTGGGCACTTCCACCAACCGGCCGAAGGGGTCCAACGCGAGCCCGGCGGACACCCGGAGCTCCTCATGCTCCGGTTCGGTGCCCTCGAAGTGACTGACATGGAGCCCGGCCACCGTCCCGACGCCATGGAGGTACGCCAGGGCCCGGGTGAGTCGGCCTCGGTGATAGGTCTGCTCGGCGGTGAAGTCTCCCGCGTCCAGGAGCACGCCGGTGGCGTAGTGGAGCCGGTCTCGCGTCTCCGCGTCGAGCAAGGCGTCATTCGGGGGCGACATGGTCATCAACCTCCTTCCAATCTGGGGTCCAGGCTCGACGGACGTTCAATGACGTCCGCGAGCCCCAGCACGCTGTGGCCCACTCGCACCGAGGTGGGCGCGGGAGCGGGCCCGACGTAGGTGTCCACGCCCACCAGCGACGCGACTCCGACGAGCAGCGGGCGGCTCGCGGTGATGACGGAGACCAACACGTGCGCGGGGGCCTCCTGCTCCGCCACCTTCCGGATGAGGCCCAGGGTCCGCGTGTCCGTGCCCTGGTGCACCAGCACCGTGAGCCGGTGTGCCAGTCGCTCCAGGAGCTGCTCCACCGCCTCCGCCTCCGCCTGGCTCCGCAGCGTTTCGTCCCCGAAGACGGCCAGGAACTCCTTGCGCGTCTCATCCCCGAGGAAGAGCGTGTCGCCCACGTAGGAGTTCCCGCTCCGGGCCAGGCCCGGCAGCAACGGGTCCTCCGCGTCCGCGAGGTCCGCGCCCAGGATGGTGGCCAGCGTGCGCCGAAGCCGGAAGTCCTCCACCACCACCACCGCGCCTCGGTTCACCGCGCCGTCCGTGACCAGGTCCAGCGCCAGGCGCAGCCCGTCAACGCAGCCGCGCCGCCGGGCGAGCGCGGGCGCGGCCCGAAGCATCGCGCGCCGCTGGCGCTCGCCCACGACGGGGTCGAAGGAGAGGCCGACCCAGCTCGCGAGCCACTCCAGCGAATCACCCGGCACGTGCCCCGGGTCGGTGAGCACGTGCGCATGGGCGATGCGGTCCTCGATGGGCGTCAGCACCCCTTCGACGATGCCGAGGAAACGCTCCAGGAAGTCCGCGGGGGTCGCCCTGCCGGCGGTGTCCGCGTCCTCGCCGAAGAGCTCCTCGCGATAGAGGGACGGCAGGTAGTTGTCCACGTAGGAGAAGCGCGATGCATACGCGCGCAGCGCTCCCACTTCGGGCGTCCGGCGCCCGTCGCCGAACAGCTCCACCCGCACCCACAGGTACCGTCCGGAGAGCGCACGCACCTTCGTGTGGGCGCGCTGGATGAGGACGGTGAACAGGCCACTCTCGCCCGGGGCCGGCGGTGCGGGCAGCATTCCCGGTTGGAACGGCACCTCCGACGGCAGCGGTACCCAGCTCCCGTGCGGGACGTCCGGGTGGACAGGGGCTTCCGGGATGAGGCCCAAGCGATGCTCGTGCCAGCGCGAAGAGTCGCTGGGCGGCGCCAGGGGCTCGTCGGTGGCGGCGAGCCAGACGCGCACGCCGGTGCGGGGGGGCAGCAGCGCCTCCACATACAGGCGGTGCCACACCGTGCGCCCGTCGCCCGAGTCGAAGGGCCGGTTCGGCGGGTTGGCGGCGCGGCCCCGCTCGGCGCACCGGGGCAGCGACAGGGCTTGAAGCGGCACGGGCGCCAGGTCGGCCAGTCCCGGGGTGACGGCGTGGTGCGGCGGCTGCGCCCCCTGGAGGAAGGGCCCACCGTCATGGCCGGGCAGTGGGAAGTAGTCTCCCTGGGGAATCGCCTCTGACGCACCGGCCGGGAGCGCGTAGGCCACCGCCTCCACCTTGCCGTCGTTGAGCAGCGACAGCACCGCGGCGCGGCCGTCCGGAAGGATGGCGAGGCTGAAGGGCCGCAGCACGCCCGGGAGCGCGACGGGCGTGGAGAAGCGGCCCGTGTAGAAGCGCAGCCGCGCATACGCCTCGTCTGGGGGCACACCCGCGAGCGCCGGGTCCATGACCCAGCTCAGCACCGCCAGCCGCCCCTCGGCGTCACATGCGAGCGCCACCGGCACTTCGCCGGGCCACGCGAGCGTCTCCAGCAACCGGGTCCGAGGCGGGTCCGGGTTCTCCTCCGTGGGACGGAACAAGCCGGCGCCGGAGGGAATGGACAGGAGGTCCGGGAGCGGCTGCCCATCCACCCGGCCGAGCACGGCGGGAGGTGCGTCGGGCGCGAAGGAAGGCGGACCGCTCAGGACGTAGGCGCCACCCCGCGGGTCCGCGGCGATGCGGTGCGCGGCGATACCTTCGGCCGGGAACACCTCGGCGGACCACACCTTGCGCAGGTGGAGCGTCACCACGCGCTGGGCCACCGCGAGGTAGAGGACGCCGCCAGCTCCAGGCGACAGGTCCGTCACCGCGCCGGACAACCCGACCTGCGCGGGTTCGAAGCGCAGGGTGGTGCCAGCGCCCCCGCCCGCCGCGCGCACCTGTCCAGCCACGTCGTCCCACCAAGCCCACGTGCCGAAGGCGTCCACCGCGCCCGGTACGCGAGCGAGCCTGGGCTCGAGCACCGCGAGGTCCAGCACTTCATCGAAGGTGCGGGTCTCTCCCAGACTCCCCAGCCGCAGCGTCCTGCGCTTCGCGTCGTAGCGGCACACCTCGCTCTCTGAGACCGAGCTCTCCGTGGCCCAGTCCTGCGTGTCCGCCAGCATGTAGAACCGGAGGCGGTTGGCGTCCATCAGCAGACCTCGGGGACCATGGGCACCGCCACGCCCGCCTGCGAGGAGTCCATGCCGCCGCTTCCCTCATCGCCGATGCCGTGGAGCATTGTCGGCACCTCCCCGTCGGCGTTCACCGCCACCTTGAGCAACTCCGGGAGCTGCCAGTCCGAGATGGACAGCTCCACCGGCGTCGTCGCGGTGCTGCCCTTGAGCTGGAGCCAGCTCGGGTTGACGGGGCCCTCGGCCTGACGGACGGACGGAGCAGGGGGCTCCACCGTGAAGCGCGCCACGTCGGCCGTGGCTCCGGGGCGACGCGCATCTCTCAGCACGCGCGTCACCGTTCCCCAGGCGAAGAGGCTCACCCCGGCGATGCTGGCCACCCCGGGGACCTGCGCCACCGCCACATAGAGCTCCCGGTCCTGGACGTCCCGGCCCAGCGGCCAGCCCTCGCCAGTGGGGCCTCCCGCCGGCAGCGGGAAGATGAAGCGGCGCACGGCCTGCCGCACCGCCTGCACCACCGTCTCCCTGCCAAAGCCCTCACGCACGGTGATGCCCACGCCGAGCCCCAATGGGACGTACTCGCAGCCAATCACGTAGAGCTCGGTGGTGAGCGGCCGGCGCGCGTCCAGGTAGGCGTGGACGGCTTCCAGCAGCGGCCGGTCCGCCCGCGGGTAGGGCGGTTCGAGCCGCGTGGCCGTGGGCAACACCATGACGGAGACGACACCGGGGACGCCGTCTCGCCGTCGCCTCGGCTCGAAGCGGGGCAGCACCTCCACGCGGCCCAGCTGCACGCCGGGGGTGCTCGCCGCGAGCCGTCGGTAGTCCTCCTCCGTCACGGCCCGGTCCACGTGGCGCAGCAGCGCGGGGATGCGGCGCTCGGCCTCCGCCAGCGTCTCCGCGTCCCGGCCCCCCAGCGTGGGCTCCGGCTGCTGCACCCGCAGCCCCGGTGCGGGGCTTCCATCGACCCGGAAGGCGCTGAGGTCCTTCAGGCTGCCAGGCGGGAGATTGCCCGCGGCGCCGCCGCCGCTGCGCATCCGGGCCACCAGCACCTGGGCACCCGCGGGAGGCACGCGTCCACGCACGCCGTCTCCAAACCGGGCGGTGCCCGCCTCTGAGTCCAGGGCGTAGACGGGCTCGTCGCGCCGGGCCAGCGCGAGGTCTTCGATGAGCCGCCACTCGCGGTAGCCCGCCCCTGGCTCTTCGATGAAGAGCTGGAAGGTCGCTCGCTCCACGGAGCCGGAGGGCAGGCGAAACTCCTGCTCCGCGGTGCCGTCACTCTGTCCAATCAGGCGTCCGCCTGTCGTCTCGCGCTGGTCCACTTCGACCGCGTTGATGTCCACCCAGCCCAGCGCGAAGCGCTCCGGCTTGCCGCTGGGGCGCAAGCGCAGCCAGGTCACCAATCGCGCCGCGACTCTTGGGTCATCCAGGCGGGGTGGCCGGTCGCCCAGGCCGGCGCGCGTGTCCGCCCGCACGTCGTTGACCGGCGCGCCCAGGTCGGAGGGCAACAGCAGCCGCGCGACGCCTCGACGGGACAGCTCCTGCGTCGAGTCCGCCATGACGGTGAGCCGGTGGTAGACCGGCGACCCGTCCGCGGCGGGCGTGCCCGTCACCTCCCAGACGTGTGGCAGTCGGCCGCGCGCCCCGAGCAGCTCGGACAGGGCGGGCACCTCCATGACGGGGGAGACGCCCACGCTCAGCACGCGAGGCCCCTGTCCGTTCCCCTTCGTCAAGTCCTCGCGCAGGGCCACCACGTGTTCCGCCTTGGGGGCGAGCAGCGCGAGCCACAGGCTGCCGTCCACCGTCTCCGTCACCAGGTCCAGCCCGCGCGGGTCCGCGGCGCCGAGCGGGAACACGGGCGTCGACGCGTAGAAGCCGTGCTGGGCCTTGGGGTCCAGGCCATAGACCTGCGCGAGCCGGGGCAGCATCGACGCGTGCTGCTGGCGCTCCGTCTCCGTGAGCGGGCGCTTGCGGTATGCCTCCGCGGTGAGGTGCACCACGGTCAGCTCATCCAGCGTTTCGAAGGGCACGGGCTTGCGCAGCGAGGAGAAGGCCCGCAGCGACACGGACGGCTGGAGCACCTCGGTGTCGAAGTGCACGCTCACCACGCCGGTGGCGGCCTCGGCGGGACGCAGGCTCGCGCCCAGCAGCCGGAGGAAGGCCAGTCGCTGGCGCTCGGGGATGAGGTTGGCGCGGTAGAGGATGGAGTCCGCCAGCCAGGCGAAGAGCTCCAGCAGGGTGCGCCCCGGGTCGCCCACGCGGGCATGGGTCCACTCCGGGGTGTGGCCTGGGATTCGGGAGAGCAGCTCTTCGACGAGGTCCGGGAAGCTCCTGTCGTCGAGCCGGGGAGGAATGATGGGCATCTAGCCTCCGAGGTCCATGGCGAGCCCGAGCTGCTGCACGTCACCCGTGCGGCGCAGGCGGTAGACGATTTCCACGCGGACCTGGGCGGGCAGGTCCGCCAGCTCCAGCACGTCCACGCGGATGAGCTCCAGGCGCGGCTCCCACTCGGTGAGCGCGCGCTGCACCAGCTCCTGGATGCGCCGGCGGGTGGACACGGTGTTGGGCTGCCCCATCATCCGCTCCAGCCCGGCGCCGAAGCCCTGTCGCATGAGCTGCTCGCCGGGGCGCGTGCGGAGGATGACCTCGATGGATTGACGCACGCTGGCTTCCAGCGAAGGAAACGCCAGCTCGCCGCGCTCGTCCGGCACGAGCCGCAGCGGGAAGCCCACGGGAGGGCGCCTGTCGGGAGGCTTCGGGAGCATGGCGCGGTCAGTCCTCGAACCGCTCGCGCAGCGAGGCGGGGATGGGGATGCAGATCTTGATGAGGGCAATCCAGAAGAAGACGATGTTCAGCAGCGACAGGAAGAGGTTGAGAACGATGAAGGCGCAGAGGGTGATGATGGGAATGTTGAACCCACACAGCCACCCGATGCCCGGACCCGCGGGCGGACTGGCCGAGCCTTCGAGGAAGTCCTTCGGCGAGTTCTTGTTCAGCAGCTCGTTCAGCCCCGGCGGCACTTGGAAGGTGACGTTGGGCTTGAAGGCGCTCAGGTCCTTGAGCGACGGAAGGGTGATGAGGACGGGCGGCAGCTTTCCGCGCTCGTGCCAGGCGGCGATGGTGAAGGGGGCGCTCTCCTCGCTCCAGACGATGGCGGGTGGGCAGCCGTCCTCGCGGTGGACCCGGATGAAGGCCCTGGCCACGTAGCGCGAACCACGCCGCTCGAAGCGCCGCTCGGGGGGGATGAGGTCCCGCATCCGTGGCGCGGTGGCGGCCTTCGCTGCCTGGAGGACCTGGGCGGCATCCGAGGTGTTGGGTTGCGTCCACGAGCGGGGCAACACCACCGTGCCCGTCTTCCCCTGGACCAGGACTTCCGCCAGCCCGGCGAGCACCGTGCCCGCGGGCCGCCTCTGGCCGTTGCCATGGTCGAGCTGCACGCGGTTCATCGCCGTCATGAGCGCGGGCGTTTGGAAGGCGTCGAACACCGCGACCAGTCCGCGCAGGAAGTCGATGAACAGGGACAGCTTGTCGTGCGTCGCCTGCGGCAGTCTGCGCTGGGCCACGTCCTGGTAGGTGACCGACAGGCCTTCGAGCCCTGTCCAGTCCACCGTCTTTCCCGCGGCGAAGTAGGGGGACAGCAGGCTCCGCACCTGCGCGTCGTCGAAGGCGGGCCCTGGGTTGGACGTGCGCTCCGGTGCTTCGCCGCTCGCCACCTGGAGCAGGCCGTACAGCACGGTGCGCTTCGCCGCGGCGCACGCGTCGGGCGGTGCGATGAAGAGCGAGGTCACGCTCTCCTGGTCCCGGCTGGTGGCCCGCATGAGGCGCAGCAGCTCGCGCCGGACGTCCGCGGGGCCGGGGCCCGCGGGCCCTTCACGCCGTCCAGGGTCGGGGTCGCGCTCCTGTTCCTCACCTTCGAGCGCGACCCAGCCGGCGACCTTGCCGTCCCGCCGCACCCAGGCCTCGCGCGTGTTGCCTGCGCCCACACGTCGGATGACGAGCCCCGCGCTTTCGATTCGGGTCGTCTCGACCCGAGGCTCACCGAACACGTCGCAGCAGGCCTCCAGCAGGGCCACGTTGAACACGCCGTGAACGGGCTGGAGCAGCTTGAGCCCCTGGGCGGTGAGCGTCCCATCGGAGATGAGGGTGCCCGCCAGCGCCTTGCGACCTTCCTCGGACCTGAGCTCGCCGAAGATGGCTTGAACGAACTCCTGGTCCTGCCGCTCGATGAACGCGGGGGCGCCGCGCTGGGCCGCCCGCGGGGCTCCGGTGGCGCCGTCGAAGATGAGTCCGCGCAGCTTGACGGGGTGGCTCACCATACGTTGCCCGCCCCTGGCGTGTACGTCACGCCCATCACCGAGTTGGTCTGCAGCACGTCGCACTTCACGACGCCGGTGAAGGACGACATCGCGGCGTTGACCGTGACCTGACCGGCGCTGACCTCCACCTCGCTGGCGGTGACGGACACCTTGGTCGCGGCCCGGACGGTGACGCCCTGCGAGGCGAGCGTGACGGTGTTGCCTGCTGCTTCCAGCGTGAGCTCGCCCCCGCTGGACTGGTTCAGCGTGGCGCTCACGCCTCCGGGGACTTCCAGGGTGATTTGCGCGGTGCCCTCGCTCGCTTCGACGATGGCGATGCGGCTGCCGTTCCGGGCCTTGATGACGTAACGGTCCACGCGCTTTCCTCCGGGCGTCTCCGGCGGACGGGCGCTCCCGTTCCACAGGCCTCCCACGACGAGCGGCTGGCGCGGGTCGCCGCCGGCGAAGACCACGGCCACCTCGTCATCCTTGTCCGGGAGGAAGAGCGCGCCCCAGCCACTGCCGGAGAACGGCACGGCGACCCGCGCCCACAAGGCCACGTCCGCATCGGCCAGGCCCTCGGGCGCGGTGAGCAGGCGGACTTGAACGCGCGCCAGGTGCTCGGGGTCCTCCACGGACACGACCTTCGCCAGATAGGTGCCGAGCATGGCGCCCAGCAGGCGGCGCTCCAGTGCGTGTGCGGTGTCGGTCATGGCGCTCCCAGGAAGGCGCACTCGGCCTCGAAGTCCGTCTCGTAGCCGTGGAGGGCGTCGTAGCGGTGGCTGGCGCGGACCACGTAGTAGGTGTTGTCGAAGCGGGCGCTCAGGCCGCTGAGCCTCACGTGGGTCCCCACGCGGAGCGCGGGGGTGCCCACCGCGGTGGCGTCGACGCGGACGAAGCGCCGGGCGCGCGCATCGAAGGCGGCCCTGGCGATGGCGGTGGCCTCGTCGCTGGTGGACACGGGCAGCGAGCCAAGGTGCTCTGTCCGAGGTCCCAGCGTCTGCTGGAGCAGCTCCGCGCCGGTCCGCCCTTCGCCCGGTCCGGGACGCGAGCCGGCGCTCTGGCCGGAGACCCCGGCGCCCTGGATGGCGTTCCATCCGGTGCAAGTGACCTGGGTGGCCTGATGCGCCAGGTCCGCCGTGACGCGCACCCGGCGCAGCTCCGCGTAGAGGTTCAGCTCCAGGGTGCCCCGGCGCACCGCGCTCCGTGGCGAGACGTGGAGCGCGTCACCCGTCACCTGCAGGTCCACATCCCGCGTGGACAGCAGCCGCCGCGCGAAGGCCAGGTCGCTCTCGTTCCATTGGACCTGGAGGCCCAGGGACGCTTGAAGGCCTGTGATGACGGGCGTCAGCCCCAGGTCCCGGGCGAGCTTCTCCGCCAGCTCGGCCAGGGTGAGGTCGCTGTGGACCAGCGTGCGCCGCGCGAGCCTTGCCTTCTGCAAGGCGTCCTCGGCGAGCACGACGAACTCGGGCGCGGAGTCTTGCGAGAACACGGCTTCGATTCCGGTGATGACGCCGCGAAAAATCTCCTGTGGGGCGCTCTCGGGGCCGGTGTAGATGCCGATGGGTGCCCCGAGCCTGAGCAGTTGCTCGTCCTCGAAGACCTGCTCGGCCTGGGTGTCGGCGTAGCGCGCGACGGCCTCGAAGCGCAGCTCGAGCGAGCACAGGCCGCCTTCGGCTTCCTCGACCCGCATGCTGCTGACCAGACCGGTGACGCGTGCGTCGGCCTTGCCGAAGATGCGCACCGTGGGGCGGTGATGTTCTGGCTGTGCCGTGGCGTCAGTCATGGGGAGCGGGGAGCGGACTCAGTCGGCGAAGAGCCGGGCCTTGCGTTGCGTGAGGAGCCGGATGGCGCGGGCAATCGATGTCGGATCCACGGGAGGCGGCGTGAGCGCTGGCGCCGCGGTCGGGCGCTGGCTCGCGTCGGGCGTGGAGCCCGAGACGACGGACCCCTGGACCTCGTCGAAGACGATGGACATGACTCAATCTCCCTCGAAGCGGAGGCGGCCCCGGGGAGGCAGGGTCGCGCCGAAGCGGGGCCTGGTGACCCGGGCGCGTCCTCCGAGCTCGAAGACGCCGTCTCCGGTGGTTTCGTAGGTGGAGGTGTCCACATGCCCGGTGGCGCGCACGGTCTCCAGTCGGACGGAGGTGCGTGGAGGACCGGCGCGCAGTCCCGCGAACGCGCCTGCAGTGGCGGAGAGGCCCGCGGAGGACTGCGCGCCAGACCAGGCGTTCGCGGTCCAGCCCGAGGCGGATGCCCCCGTGGTCGCGGGGAAGTTGGCGCCCGCGGAGAAGGACGCTCCCGCGGAGAAGATCGGGCTTGATGCGGATATGCTGGCTCCGAATGCGGCTGAGCCTCCCGCCATGGCCCCCGCGTTGAACGAGGCGCTGCCTCCAAACGAGGCGCCTGCTGAAAAGGCGCCACCGGCGGAAACGCCCGCACCCGCTGAGAAGGCTCCGCCGGCTGAGAAGCCACCGCCAACGCCCAGCCCCGCACCCACGCCGATTCCACCCCCCAGGCCCGCGCTCAGGGCTCCGCCTGTCGCGAACGCGGTGGGCGGGGCCAGCGGGACGGACGGGTCGACGGTCATCACGTCCTGGCTGGGGAAGCGCGGATTGTCTTCACTGTTCTGCTCCGCGACGGCGCGCGAGATGGGCTGGTTGCGCGCAGCGGCCATCTGCCGCGAACGCTCGCCTTCGGCTCCCCTGGAGAAGACGCGTTGCTGCCGCGTCATGCCCACCGAGACGGTCGAGCGCAGGGGGACGCCATCCGATGCGAAGAAGTCGATGGTCTCCCGATAGGTGTCCACCAGGCCGGTGAATTCGAAGGCGCCCCACCGGAAGGTGACGTCCGGTGGAATCTGGCTCTTGGCGCCCATGAACTGCGCAATGCGTATCGTGTGGTCGCAGACGTTGGCGCCCGTGCCGGTGGTGTCGAAGACCAGCTCCATCGTGAGCTTCGCGCTGCTCTCCGAGACGAACTGCTGGTTCTCCTGGCCCTGGGCGTCCTGGAGCTTGTTGGTGACGGTGTACTGGAGCGAGCTCGGGTTGAAGTGCACCAGCACCTCTTCGCCGTTGCTCTCGTTGATGAAGCTCGCGCTCTCGGGAGTCGTGTCTGGCATGGCGCGCTAGTCCTCCAGGGAGAGTCCTTCGTGAACGAGGTGCAGCTCTTCGATACCGACGTCCGTCGCGCGGGCGTTGAAGTCGGCCGCCTTGAACTTCACCGGCATGGCGCGCTCCAGCTTGTAGGTGAGCACCGTCTGCGTTCCCCCGTCCTCCGACGGGGCCTTGAGGCGGATTCGCACGGTGCACCGGTACCCGTAGTCGCCGCCCGTCACCCTCATGAACCAGCGAGCCAGCCGCTCGCCCGACGAGAGGCCTCGCTTGAGCACCACGGTGCCAAAGCTCACCGGCCCGGCGCGCTGCACGGCGCCCAGGTTGTGGCCGCCCACGCGAATGGCCTTCGGCTCCATGGTGGCTTCCAGCCCCGTGCACTCGGAGAACGCCCCGTCGACGGGCGCCTCTTCCGGGCCACCGCCCGACAGCGGCTCGGGCTGGAAGGTGAGCTCGAAGCGGAAGGTGTGCAGTGGCCAGAGGTCTCCGCTCATGCGGCTTCCTCCTGCTGGAGCGACACGTCACCCTCCAACGCGGAGAGGAGGACCTGCACCCGCTCGATTGCCGCCGCGGGAGCCAGCTCCACCAGCGCGATGAGCCGCCCGTTGTCGAGGTCGTCCTGCGTCATGGTCGTCCGGTCACACCGCACGGAGAACGCCTCGCGCGGCGTCGCTCCTCGCAGCGCGCCCTCCGCGAAGAACCGGCCGAGCACGGACTCCATCCGGTAGCGCAGCGCCAACCAGGTGTCCTCGTTCGAAGGTGAGAACGTCAGGTCCGCGCCGAGCTGCCTCGCCGCTCGCAGCACCGAGGAGATGAGCCGGCTCACCGGCGCCTGACGGTGGCTGACCCCCTGGCTGGACGTCACGTCGGACAACACCTGCATCCCGCGGGGCGTGGGCCCCAGCAGCGTGACGCGCTCGCCCAGCGCGCGGAGCGGCGAACCCTGCTCGCGTGGTTCCTGGTCCAGGCGTGTTGGGATTGGGAAGACCTCCCGTACCTCCGCGAGCCCCAGTCCCAGGGCGCTTCGGAAGGTGCCGCGAAGCAGTGCGTTGCGTGCCAGCGCCCCCGTCAGCGTCCCGTCAGGGGCCGCCAGCCGCTCCGGAAGCCCCTCCGAGGACGCGGTCCGCAGCCACGGATAGGCGAGCTGGATGAATGCGCTCTGGAACGGGGTGAGCACTCCGCTGGCATGGAGGAACGCGCCCAGGTCCTGCGTCGCGGCGCGCTTGCCCGCGGGCGCATCGAAGACCAGGCTTGCCGAGGGCAGCGGCAGCGCCGCGACCAGGTGCGTCTCCCGCAGTCGCCTGTCGCGGAGGAGCTCGGCCAGCACGGCGAGGAAGGCCGCCCAGTCCAGGTAGGCCGTGAGTCCGCAGCGCGGCGCTGAGCGCTCCGGCGTATTCCATTCGGACCCGGTGGCCGCGCCATGCGTGGCGCATTCCACGAACCCCGGGGCACCGGCGGGTGGCAGGCGGGGGATGGGCAGTGGCTCGGGCGCATCCGCCACCAGCTCGGGCGTATCGGGAAGGCAGAGGAAGGACACATCCTGCAGGCCGAACAGGTGGGCCGCGCCGTGCCACGTCGCGCGGTCCACGGCGGACGCGGGGTGCTCCATGCCGGGAGGCGCCGGCAGCCGGCTGCCCGGAAGCAGCAGGTTCAGCCGCCCGAGCCGCGTGGCGCGCTCCGCCCCTGGCGTGAGCGGGTCCGCCATGCGCACCACGTAGCACTTGCGCCCGCCCTGGACGAAGAAGGCCTGCACCGCCGCTCCCAGGGCGGTGAACTCGTCGGGGGGGAGGCCGGCGCGGGCTCGCCAGTCGAAGACGCGCTCGAAGGCGGCGAAGCTCTCGAAGGGCAGGGGGACGTCGGTGAGCGGGTCCTGCGCATCGTTGGGGTCCACGCGGAGCGTGGGGGCGGTCATCCACCCTTGCTCGAACAGGTAGCGCGACAGCGCGGCGGGAACGGGCGCGCCCGGGCGGCGGCGGACGAAGCCCACGAAGAGGGCCACGTCCATCCGCTCCGGCGCGGTGGGCGCCACGCGCTCTGTGACTTCGAAGGTCAGTCGCCGCATGGCCTGGGAGCTCTCCCGGTCGCTCCGCTCAGTCCACGTCCGGGAAGCCCATCCGCACCGTCTCCGCGGCCAGGACGAGCTCTTCCATGGCCACGTCCCCGCCACCCTTGGCGGCCAGCGTGGGGCCGGTGAACTTCAGCGGCGTGACGTTCACCAGCTTCCACGACTGCACGGGGTTGCGCGCCTCGTCGAGCAAGCGGATGGTGACGGCGGCCTTGCGGCCCAGCGGACCGTTGCGGCGGACGTCCTCCACCCACGTCCAGATGGCCCTCGAGTCGACGACGCCGCGCTTGAGGGTGACGTCGCCCGTCTTGAAGGCGCCGGGCACCTTGCGCACGTGGTTCTCCGGGTCGTTGCCGTCGCGGTACTCGGAGAGGGTGACCTCGGTGCTCAGGCCGGACACGTCGGAGAACCCACCGAAGGACGTGCCGTCGAAGCTGATCTCGAAATTGAAGGCGCCGTAGGGCGTGGGGCGGGTAGGCATGGCGGCGGGTCCTTTGCGTTAGGTCCGGGCATCCGCCGTCTTCTGGCCGATGCGGAAGATGACGAACTCAGCGGGCTTCACCACCGCCACGCCGATGAGGCAGACGAGCCGGCCGTTATCGAGGTCGTTCTGGTCCATGGTGGTGCGGTCACACCGCACGAAGAACGCCTGCTTCGGGTCGGTGCCCAGCAACGCGCCGGTGCGCCACTGGTTCTCCAGGAAGCTGCCAATCGTCTCGCGGATGTTGGCCCACAGGCGCTCGCCGTTGGGCTCGAACACGGCCCACTGCGTGCCGTCGTCCACGGAGCGCTCCAGGAAGTTGAAGTAGCGCCGCACGTTCACGTACTTCCACTCCGGGTCGGAGCTGACGGTGCGCGCGCCCCACACGCGGTAGCCGCGTCCCGGGAAGAAGCGCAGGCAGTTGACGCCCTGGGGGTTGAGCGTCTCCTGCTGCGCGAAGTGGATGTCCTGCTCGAAGCGCAGCGCGCCACGGACCACTTCATTCGCGGGCGCCTTGAACACGCCGCGCTCGATGTCGCTGCGGGCGTAGATGCCGCACAGGAAGGCGGACGGCGGCAGCGCGATTTCACGAGGCACATCGGCCGCCTCGGGCCCGGCCAGCGGGTTGGCGACGACGACCCAGGGGTAGTAGAGCGCGGCCTTGGTCGAGTCCACCTGCGCGCGAAGCGCCACCGCGTCCTGCGGCCCGTATCCGCGCGGCGTGTCCAGCACCGCGATGCGATAGGCACGGCGTCGCTCCGCGGCGCTGATGAGCCCCAGCCGCACCGCCTGCGCGGCGGCATACGCCGAGGAGCCCGGCGCGGCGATGATGGAGATGTCCTCCACGCCGCCCAGCCGCTCGAACGCGTCCTCGTACGAGGCCGCGCCCGGCTCGCTCCCGTCGGAGCCGCCGGTGAGCATGAAGGGGCCCGCGGCCAGCGCCGCGCGCAGCGCGAACGCGGACACGCCGGTGCCCGCCTCGAACGCGTACATCCGCTCCATCTGCTCGGAGAGCGTGGCGGGCGAAGCGGTGAGCACATGGCCCAGGTAGCGGGGATGGGCGCGGTCCACGGCCAGCCCGTCGTACAGCCGCTCCTGCCCGTCCCCGTCCTGCGTGGTGACGGTGAGCGTGACGAACTGGCTGTCCCCGGGCAGTTGCTGGAACTGCGACGCGGTGTCGTTCGGCAGCGGCAACGTGTCACTGCCGTTGGACCAGGTGTCGTTCGCCTGCTTCAGCCACCAGGTCACCCCCGCCGTGCCGTCCGTGCCGGGCTCCTCGGTGGCCGCGTCCAGGCCCAGGGCGCTGGAGCTCACCGAGGCCACCTCCAACGAGTGGCTGGCACCGGGGAGCGGGTGGCTGATGACGAGCACGTCGCCCTCGACGGACGCCGTGGCGTTGGCGCCCAGGAGCGCCTGGAGGTCCGCGAGGGACACCGCGCCCAGGTCGCTCACGTTGCTCTGCGGGTCCGCCGCGTTGTCGACCGTCTGGGCGTCGAGCTTGAGCTGCGGGTTGGCCGAGACCTGGATGAGCGCCCCGGTGCCGCGGACATCGGTGCCCAGGATGAGCCGGCCGGCGGGCGCGGCGTCATCGGCGCCGCTGAGCCGGGCGTAACCACCACGAAGCTGCCGGTTGAGCGCGTCCACGACCTCCGCGGGTGTCAGCGGCGCATCGGTGGGCAGCGTGAGGGTCTGCGCCTGTCCGCCGAGCGTGACGGTGAGCGTCTGGTTGGCTTCAAGGAAGGTCGTCGTGGGGTCGAGCTCCGCCGTCGCGGCTGCTTCCGCGTTGCGCCCGGAGAAGGTGAGGGTGACGTCGGTGTCCCCGTCGAACGTCAGCGTGAGGGTGGTGCCATCGGGAAGGTCGAAGGGCGGGGGCAGGGTGCCCACGATGCGCGCGGCCGAGGCGGCGGTCTGATTCAGCCGGACCAGGCTGCCCGTGGGGGCGCGCCGCATGGCGCCGACCGTGGCCGGCGCGAGCACCTCCCGGACGCGGATGCTCCCGTTGCCCGCGCGGCCGGGGAACCTCGCGGTGAAGCGTGCGCGCAGGTTCGCGTCCGCGTTGGGAATGACATCCGCGCCAGCGGTGGCGTTGGCCGGCATCCCCGAGAAGACGCGCGCCACGTAGAGGCGGGAGCCGCCCTCGTTGAAGTAAGCGCGGACCGAGTGCGCCAGGTAGTTGGTCGTCTCCGGGGTGCCGGTGAGATCCAGGTCCGTGAGGCCACCGAAGAGCCGGACGAACTCGGGGAAGCTCGTCACCAGCGACGGGGTGCCGGCAACGGGGCCCTTGCGTGCAGGGCCCGCGAAGCCACTGGTGCTGGTGCTGACGCCCTCGATGGACCTGGCTCGGAAACTCGTCTCTTCGACGTAGACACCGGGTGCGAGATATTCAGGCACGCGAGCCCCCACTTTCTCGTTACGTTCAGAGCTCGACCCAATCGAGCTTGATGGTGGTGGTGACCTCTTCGCCGGCGGCGACGTCGAGGGTGCTGCTCAAGGGGTGGAAGTCCTGGGCGAGCGCGTCGGGGTCGGGCGGCTGTGTCGACGCCGCCCAGGCCGCGGCCAGGCTGAAGGTGAAGTGGATGGGGGCCTCGGGGTTGCTCCAGTCCGCGATGGGAATGCCGGGCACGAGGATGAGCGCGTCACCCCGCTCGTTCGACAGGCCCCAGCGCGTGATCTCCGGGTCGGCCAGGGCGAGCGACACCAGCGCGCCGGGCAAGGGCCTGTCGTGGACGTCCACGACACGGAGCCGCACCACGGCGCTGCGCGCGGACGGGCGCATCAGCGGAGACGGGTAGAGCGTGACGTCCACCGGCCGAAAGACGGAGTCTGGCGGGAGCGGCTGGCCCGTGGGCTGAGCCGTCGCGTCTCGTGGCAACTCGAGCGTGAAGCTCCGGGCCAGATAGCGGCGCGTGGGGTCGCTCGCCACCAGCGGGAAGGCGGCCGGGGCGGGGAGCGGGTCTGGCAGCTCGAAGCTCGCCGCGTAGTCGGAGAAGCCCGGCGCGTCCGTCACCACGAGCAGCCCGCGGACGTTGCGCGCGAAGCGCAGGCCCTGCCCCGCGACGGTGATGGGCTCCGTGAGGGGGCGTTGCGTCTCCGCGTCGAGGAAGCGGATGGCGGCCAGGGCGCGGCTCTCGGTGCGCTCGAGCATCATGGCCTGGGCACCTCATTCGTGAATTCGAAGCGCCGCGCCACCACGGGCCGTCCAGCGGGCTTGCCCTGCACGTCGATGCAGACGACCCGGGCGACGTACGTGACGGAAGGGCGATAGGGGCGTCGCAAGGCGTCCCACATCCGCAAGAGGTCTTCTTGAGGGATCTCCGCCGGGATGATTTGCACCAGCTCGTCCGGGCGCCAGACGCCCACGGGGGACAGGTCCGAGGCGCTCAGCGCGTTGTGTGTGTGAAGCTGCAACATGACCCAGGCCATGATGCGGTGCTCGTCGTCGACGTTCTCAGCCCAGACCGTGAGCAGGTAATGCAAGTCCAGCGCGAGCGGCGGAGGCGCCTCCGCGCGTGGCTCATTGCGCAAATGCTCATTGACGGCGACGCGGTAGAGAAAGAGGGTGACGCCTGGGACTTCGACCGGCGGGGCGTTGCTCTCACTTCCTGCCATCTTCCCGCTGGGGACGAGCTCGAAGCGGCACGTGGGCAGCCCCTCCGGCTCGTGAGACAACTCATAGGCATGTCTCAGATAGGAGACCAGCGAGTCGCCGACTGAATAGATGGCGGAAAAGCCAGCCACGTTGCTCCCCCAACCGCACCGCGTGGATAACGATTGATGAACGCCGTATCGACTTGCAGTGCGTGTATGGTGTCGGGGCTAGGACGGATAGTCAAGTCACCTCATGCGATGGGTGAAGTGACTGGGACCTGTTGAGACGGTGGGAGCTGTCTACCGAGGTGCCTGAAGCCGGGAGAGCAGCGCGCGGACGACGTCTTCGGCGTTCTCGTCAAGCCCCTCGAGCAAGGCCTTCCATTCCTCTGGCGGCTCATCGCCACCCTGTTCCAGGGCGGAGAGCAGCGGTTGGAGGCGTGCGGTCAGGTCCGGGAGTTCTACGCCGCGGGCGCCGAGGTCCTGCTGCAACGAGCCGAGGAGTTGTAACAACTCGGCGGGTGTCTCAGGGCCTCGTGTGGCCGCGCCATGCACGCTGCCTGGCGCGGAGCGCAGCGCGTGCTCCATCAGGTCTCCGAGCCAGGTGGCCATCGCTGGAGCGTCGAAGTTCTCGGGAGCGCTGGGCTGGGCGCGTGGCGGGGTGGCGTCCTCCGCATCGAAGCGGGCGCCGGTGTGGTCGCACCCGGTCCACTGCACGCCGTCCACGATGGCGCCTCGGAAGTCCGCGTGGCGGAGGCTCCCGCCTGACACGTTGGCACCTGTCAGGTCGGCGCCGCGAAAGTCCGCCTCGTCCAGCCGCACGTCCAGCAGTGACGCGCCCGTGAGGTCCGCGCCTCGTAGTTCCACGCCGACGCCTTCCGCGCCGTCGAGCACGGCGTCGCGGAGGATGGCGCGTGAGAACGATGTCTCCGAGAGCCGGGCTTTGCGCAGGTCGGCATGGGACAGGTCCGCGCCGCGCGCAGAGCTGTCCTCGAGGCGGGCCTCGGAGAGCCGCGCCCGTCGCAGGTCGGCGCCATCCAGCCGGCACTGCCGGAGCGTCGCGCCTTCCAGCACGGCGCCTTCGAGCCCCGCGCGCTCCAGCGAACAGGCGGAGAGCCGGGCGCCGCGCAGGCTGGCGCCGTGGAGGCGGGCCTGGCCCAGGTCCAAGCCGTCTCCACGCAGGCCGTCGAGTGGGGCACCCGTGAGGTCCGCGCCGTGAAGCTGAAGGTTCCGCGCGCGAGCCTTTTTTTGGAGGAGGGCGTGGAGGATGTCTCGCGCGCTGGGGGTCATGCCTGTCTCCGGCTCATGAGTCCGAGCGCGAGGAGCTTCTCGTGGAGCCGGACGATGAGCGCCGCGGCGCCATCATCGCCAGGCGCCGCGGTGTCGAGCGCTTCGACGAAGACGTTCGCGACTTCCCTCGCTGCTTCAGGCGTCAGCGAGGGGGGAACAAGTCGCTGGTCGACAGGGCGGCGCTCGTACACGTCCTTGAGGCGCGCCGTCTCATGGGCCAGCGCTTCGGCCAGGGGGACCGAGAGGGCGCTGGCGGCCTCTTGACCGGACGGGTACTTGGGACGCCAGAAGGACCACTCGAACAGCGTCCCCTGGAGTCCCCCGAGGAGGTGCTCCCACTCGTAACTCCGGACCTTGACGGGCCCTGGTAGCTCGGAGACGAGCCAGAGCGCGAACCGTTTTGCGAAGCTGCGCGTGAGTTCCTCGGCGGTCAGCTGCGGAGGGCTTCGGTGCATCAGCACCGATTCGCCCTCGACCAGCTTCGGGTTGAACGGCTGCATGACGTCGCTGCTCATCGCCGCATGCAGATCGAGAGGCGTGAGGGTGCCGTCGACGTCGATTTCTCGCTCGCGGTAGCCCGTTGCCTTCGACAGCGTCCTTCTGGCGTCCGTCACGAGGGGTGTGGGGCCTTCGAACTGAAGGCGCGCACGCTGGTCCCGGTAGTCGACCTCGAGCCAGACGAGGACGTCCTTCTTGAAGCGCGCGAACGGTGATGAGGGTGGGGTCGACAAGCGGTAGCGGAACATCGCTCAATCTCCAGGTGTGCCACTGGGGGAGGATAGCGGAAGGCCGGCGCGGGTCCGCGTCCGCTGAAGGACCCCCAGGACGTAGAAGAAGTGCTCTGGATCCTGACGATAGAGCTCTGCCATGGCCTTGGGCCTGGTGAAGCGCTCGAGGCCCATCGTCACGACCTCGGTCGCGGGGCTGTCGTAGACCTTGCCGACGTACTTGCTGATGAACCCGCCTTCGTAGGCCTGTTCGTGGGGTTTGTATCCCTGCTTCGGGGCGAGCACATCCAATGGTTGCGTCGCGATGGCTTGCCCCGGTTGGACGAGCCGCTGCGCGCGGGCTTCGACGAAGGCCTTGGAGGCCGCGGAGATCTCCGGGTCGACGTGCTCGATGCGGTGTGAGAGTTCGTGATGCACAAGCGTGGAGGTCGGAGCGTCGCCGAGGTTGATGTAGCGGCCGTCATGGGAATAGTACGCGCGCATATCGTCCGCGGCTGGGCCCCGGGTCAGGAAGAAGCCTTCCGGCGGCGCATTGCCCGTCATCCGGTAGTGCTCGGCGATATCCGCGCGAACCTCCGCCTCCGTCCGGCCGGAGGCGCGGATGACCTGCATTCCCTCAGGCGTAATCGCTGGTGCATCCGAGATCGCCGCGACATTCGAGGGCGCCTCCCCCAATAGCGTCGTGCGCAATTCACTCATGAGCTGCGCGGCCTTGGCCTCGTTCGCGGCGGAGCGCCGCTCGATGCTCGTGAGGAGCCAGTCCCGGTTGTTCTTGAGCCGGCTGTACTCTCGGGAGAGGTCCGCTTGGAGTGCTTCGATTCGCTCGATTTCAGCCTGGTTCGCCTTGTAGTTCTTCCGAAGCGGCCCGAGGTCGGTCTGCAGGAGCGGATCATTGGTGATCTCCTGCATTCGAGTATTGATCTCCGTCAAGGCGGCGGTGTCGCCCGGATACACCTTGTGGACCAGTTCATCCAGGCGGCCGCGCATCCCTTTGGAGAGGTTCTCCATGAAGTCGATGCCATTCTTGATGAACTCGAGATGGGGCGAGCTCGCGGAAGGGGTATTGATGTCGCCAGACCATCCCACCGTCTGTCGCGCGCGTCCCTTCGGGTTGACTTCGATGTCATCGAAGGTGTCGGGGCCGCCTTGGGATTTCGGGTTCGTGGTGTTGGATGCAGCCGTCTGGCCGTCCAGGTCCGCGTCCGCGCGGGGATGGCGGTTGGGCGCTCCAGGGACCTCGACCTCCGACTCGGCTTCGAGACGAGGCGTCGCCGGGGTCTCCGCTTCCGTCTCGGGGCGTGGCGCCGTGCTGGCGTCGGGCTCCGTCTCGGGCCGCGGACTCGCTGTCGTCTCGCCCTCGCTCTCCGGTGTGGCACGGGGAGCGATGGACTCGCGGAAGGCGCGGGCCCGTGAGCCGGGCACGACGCCCGCGCCGCGAGCCATCCACCGTTGCTGGACGCGCTTGATGCGAGGGACTTCGCCGAAGCCGCCGGTGACGACGGACATGAGCACCGACATGCCCAGCGCCTGCCAGGAGAACTCACCGGTGATGAGCTGGGTGGCGACCTCCAGCACCGCGTCCGCGGCGATGTTGGCCACGAACTGAAGGGCCACGCTCTTGACGGCGTTCTGGATGAGGGCGCCCGCGCCCGCGCCGAACACGCCGCCAATCGCGCCCATCAGCGCGGCCTTGCCCACGCCCGCCATGAGGCGCTCGCCCGACGCCCAGTTGTTGAGGACCTGGATGGTGGCCGACGTCGCCGCGCCGACGATGGCACCGCCCACGATGGTGCCAATGGTCGCGGCGGCCGCTCCGGCGCCCAGCGCGCTCGCCGCCGCGCCCACCGCGCCAATGACAGCCGGGCCCACGACCAGCGCCACCACGATGACGATGGCGATGATGAGCACCACCGCCAGCACGCCCTTCCAGGCGGGCTGCTCCTTCGACGCCGCCTCCAGGGCCTGGACGGGGATGTCGCAGTCGAGCTGGGCCTTGGAGTCGCGGAGGCTCTGCTCCAGCGCGTCCGCGGAGTCCACGAGGGCGCTCTCGACATGGGTGAGGATCGTCGAGCAGGTCGTCTGGAAGCCGGTGGCGACGGTCTCCAGGCCGGTGGCTCCGTCCGAGGCCACCTGCTGGGTCTGGGTGGCGAACGCGTCGCGCTGCTGGCTGAAGCCCGTGGCCGCGCTCGTCGCCAGCGCGCCCATGGATGCCGTGAAAGACGCCACCAGGGCCGCCGTCGCCTCCTCGGAGGACTGGCCGAGCCGCAGCATGGCCTCCAGCCCCTGGTTCCCCACGCTGTCCACGCGCGCCAGGGCCCCGGCGGCGCCGTGCTCCACCTGGGAGACGAGGCCATCCAGCCCCCCTTCGAGCCCGCCCGTGGCTTGCTGGAGCATGCGCTCCAACTGCGCGCCTTCCGGAGCGGACTGCGTGGCGAACAGGTCGCGCACGCCCGAGAGCGCCTGCACCAGGGTGTCGATGGCGCCCGTCACGGCGTTCTGGATGGACGCCGCCGAGGCGAAGGCCGCCAGCTCGATGAGGACCTGTTGCAGGTAGCCCGTGTCATTCACGGACTGGCGCTGGTCGTGCTCGTGGCGGTCCAGCCGGGCCAGCTCGGCGATGAAGGCCGAGTCGACGGAGGCCATCATCGCGTCGCGCGTGGTCTCCGCCTGCGTCAGGGCTTGTGTCCGGCTGCTTTCGAGCGCGGCGACGAGCTGCTCGTGCTGCGTGTCGAGCGTCTCGCGGGCACTGCGGGCGGCGGCGATGACGCCGCAGCGGTCCCGCTGGCGCCCCTTCATCGCCTCGCCGGCCTGCTTCGTGGCCGTGTCCACCAGGCTCTTGCGGTAGCCCTTCGCCGTCTCGCGCGCGGCCTTCATCTGGGCCTCGGCGCGGCGGTCGGTGAGGTAGCCCGCGAAGAAGCTGTCCTTCTTGTTGATCTTGCAGCCTTCGTATTCCTCCGCGTACTCCTCGCCGAGCTGGACGCACTCATCGCCCACTGTCGGACCGAGCGCCTCGTGGGCAATGCGTGCCTGGGCGTAGAGGGCGTTGACGCTGTCCAGCGTGGTGGACTCCTGCGCGTCAACGAGCAGCAGGCCGGAGTCGTAGACGGCCTGGAGCGACTCGAGCGCGGTGTCAGTCTCCGAGTGGATGGTGGAGACGGTGGCCTCGTGCTCGGACACGACTTGCTGCCGGGCGCCCTCGGCCTGGGCGGTGGCGGCGCCGCGTGCCTGCTCCACGCTGGCGCTGATGGCCGCCTTCTGTTCCTCCATGGAGGCGGAGATCGCGCCCTTGTACGTCTCGGCGAGCGCGCCGATGCGGGCTGGAACATCCTCCAACGTCAGGAGAACCGCGTCCTCGATTCGATTGGCCGCCTGTAGGAAGAACGCGTCCGCGCGTGAGTTCGCGTCAACACGTCGCGCGTCGTCCGCCGAGGTCGCGCCCGGCGCCGGGACGAACTGCACGCCGCCTCGGAGCGAAATGACACCGGCCCCGGCATTGGCGAGCGAGGCGGACGCACTGTCATGCGTTGCCACGGCGTCCCACCGCTGGCCTTCGGTCGTGGCGATGGCTTCGTCCAGCGGCGCGCGCGCGGCCTCATCCTGCGCGTCTTCCGCCGGGGCTCCGCCGTTGCCTCCAGTGGCCGTCGAGGACTGTTCGGCCGTGGCATCACCCCTGGGGGCGCCCTCCTCGGCGGCCTCGGGGGCGGAGGCGTTGCTGTCCAGCGTGGACTGCGCGGGCGCCGCGGCTTCCGTGGAGGAGGGCGCCTGCTCGGAGATGGCATCCTCGATGGGGCAGTTGTCCTGCTCCTCGGCATCGGGGCTGACGCTGGAGGCGGCTTCCTGCGACTCCGTGGGCGCCGGCTCGGGAGGCTCTTGGTCGGGCTCCTCCTCCGGCTCTTCAATGTCCTCCGTGTAGCAGGTCGCGCTCTGGGGGCCGCCGCCCGCGCAGGACGGTGCGTCCTCGGTACCACCTGGAGGGGGGGCCGTGTCGCTCGTGGGCGCTGGGGGACCGGAGGTCAGTGCATCCGCCGCGGGGCCCGCCGCGGCGCCAAGCGCGCTTCCCGCGGCCCCCGAGCCGCTGTCGGTGGACTGTCCATCCTGGGCCGCGCGGGCTTCGGTCGACTCGCGAGAGCCGCCGTCGGAGGGGCCACCGCCACCTCGCGGCCTGGGCATTCGGGAGGGGGCCGCGGGCGGCTCGAAGAGGCGGTGGACGTTGGCTGCGAGGAAGGGCTGGACGGGCGCTGCGCTCGGAGACGTTCCCGTCACCGGAGGGCCGGACGGGCCCACCGCTCGGTCGAGGATGGGCTCGGCGGTTTCGCCTCGGACCACGGCGTCGGCGGCCTCATCCGCCTGGCGCTCGTAGGGGTCTCCAGGGTGGCCGACGCCGTCGTGGAGCTGTACGCCGGAGCGCTGCTGAACAGCATGCGCCGCTTCGTGCGCCGTCAGTCTCAGGTCAGGCGGGCCACGAAAGGCGATGTGATTGCCCATCGTGAAGGCCTGGGCCCCCATCCGGTCGCTCGCGAGCGCTGCCTCACCGCCCACGCGGGCCTTGACGTCTGACAGGTCATGGCGGCCGAAGGCCTGCTGAAGCTGTTCGAAGTGGGGGAGGGGCGCGCTGGCATCCTTTACGCCCGCATGGGCCTCGCGCCGGATGGCCGTGGGCCGTGACTCCACGGTGCCGCCGGCCGCCTGTGGCTGTACCGCGTCCTTCTCCCCGCACGCCGCGCACGCGCCGCCTCCGGACCCACATGCCGCGCACTTCGCCTGGAGCGGAGGTCCGAGGGGAGAGGCCAATCCACCTCGCATGTAGCGCGGGACCCCCGCTGCGGAGTTGGGGCGGGCGCGTGCGCCAGGGGCACGCTCTCCAGGCCGGCCGCGGAGGAAGGCGGGAACGCCAGCCGCAGACCGCTCTGACGGCGAGCGCTCGGGTCTGGATGAATCCGAAGGCCGGGTCGACTCACTCCGGCGTACCGACTTTGACGTCGCTCGGCTCACGGATGGGCGCCCCCTGGTGACTCATACCCGAGGAGCGCATGTGTTCACTGTCAGTGTCAATGGACGGCGCTGTGGTGAACTGAAGCCGACTGTGAGCGCCCGGTGGGGCAGGGGCGCTTCCCGGCGCGAATCCCGACCCGACCCGAGCCAGGCCCGCTACCGGCGCAGCGTCACCTGCTCGTCGAGCCGGGCCATCTTGTGCGGGGTGCTCTGGTCCCATTTTTGTAATTTCTGCCCGAAGCCCATGTTGGCTTTGAGCACCGGCAGATGGTGTCACATCACGCCGAATGACTTGGGGACTTGACCGAGCATCCTGCTGGCGAACTTCTTCACGATTGCGCCGTAGCGCCCGGTGATCTCCTTCGGGGGAATCCTGACTGCGGTCATGACTTCTCCTGGTGTCGGTTTCCGTCGACCTGGAGACACCGGAGGCCCGCGGGATGTGACATCCCCAAGGCGGCACCGCCTTGAGGCACACGACGGCCCGCCCTGGGGGCTCCAGCGGCGGGCCGCCGTCAGGTCCGCTCAGTAGTTCCAGGCTCGGTAGCTGCGGAAGCCGCAGCCGTTGGCCCCCAGGACGACGCCGCCGCCCTCCATCACCGGCGTGAAGGTCGGGTAGGCCGACGCGGTCGTGTCGACGCTCACGCAGCACGTCCCCGAGAACAGGCCCGTGGAGTCGGAGGTCTCGTGTGGGTCGGGGTCGGTGGGGCTGTAGAGCCAGCCCTTCGCGTAGACGTAGAGCTCCTTCGAGTACGGCGAGAAGGGGCCGAACTCCGACCAGCTGCCCTGCGTGGTGACGGTGCCTCCAGCCATCTGGTAGCTGAACTGGACGCTGAAGCTGTAGTTGCCGCCACACACGCTGCCGGAGGGCGAACCCTCGGTGCCGGCCTGGGCGAAGCGGGGGAGCGAGTCCGGAGTCTGCTCCAGCACGCCCGTCGCGCGCGCCTCGGCGATGTTCGCCTCCAGGACGCGGATGTACCGGTCGCGCTCCTTCAGTTGACGGTCGAAGGCGGCCAGCGCGCCGCTCTTCTCTTGTGCCTGCGCCAGCAGCGCCCGCTGTCCACGGACGCGCTGGAGTTCGAACTCGGCGGCCTCGGTGCCGACGCCCACCTGCTCGCGGACGCCGTCCTCGCGCGTGCGCTCCCAGACTCCGGGGGCCACCTTGTTCCAATCGGAGGGAGTCGCTTCGCTCAGCATGGGCCGCGTGGCCTCATCGCTTGCGGAAAGAGAGTCACCACCGCAGGCCGCCAGCGCCATCGCGGCGACAGGCGCCCAGAAGAATCGCTTCGACATGGTGCATCGTCCTCGTTGAGCTGCCCGGCTGGGTTGCCGGGGCGTCGGCGAGCATACGTGGAGTGAAGTCTGGTGATGATGGGTTCATGTTCCACTCGGAGCGCCGCATATGTCTTGGGATTGGCTCGGTGAAAACTTTTGCTATCGGTGAATGCCCAGACACTCGCGGGTGTCATCGGGGCGCGAGCTTTCGGCCTCCCAGCCCGTTCGGGGCTTGACCTTGAAGAGGTCATTGACGCTCGCGCCGCCCGGCGTTGGCCTTCAGTTCGGCGCAGGTACAAGGGCGGGGACGGCAGGGCTCGGGGGCCCTTGGCTGCAGCGGGGCCGGTCACCACCAGCAAGGCAGCGCGTGGTGCAGGCCCGCGCGCATGAGCACCACGCAGGGCGGCGGCTGGACTCGAGCGGTGCCTCCGCGCGGAGGTGAAGCGGTTGCCAGCCTATGGACGCGGCGCCGGGGCCGGGCGAACCCAAGGGTGACTCAGAAGCTGTCGTCTCTGGGAGGGGCTCCAGCCCCGAGCGCCGGCGCGGCTCGGGTTGGGATTCATGATGTTCTGTTCACCTGTGTCGCTCAGGAGGTCGGTCGTGCCGTCCGTCTCGACGGAGTGGTAGACGCCGAGGAAGTGCCCCAGCTCGTGCGCGAGGACTCGCGCGTAGCCGTCCAGTGGCCATTGGGCCGGGCCTCTGCTGAAGGCGTCACACCGCAGGCCGGGCATGAAGATGGCCGACGCGGGGCCTGCGCCCCCTCCCACGCGAGGGGTGAAGCCGTCGACCGGCACGGGCGGTCCGAAGAAGGGGTCGTCATACCGGAGGCACCCGGCGAAGACGATGTCGACCGTCGCGTCCAGCGCGGGCGGCGCGCGCTCCCGCAGGGCTGAGAGCTCTGCGAGCTCCGTCGTCCAGAAGCGCGCCTCCGGAGCCGCGTCCGGGAGCTCGGCGACCGCGTCCAGCGTCACCTCCAAACCCGCCTCCTCGAGTTCGGCATTCACGCGCTCCAGCAGCTCGCGCTGTCGCTCGGGTTGCCCGAGGAGCATGGAGTGTCGCGACACCAGGAAGCGCAGCGAGAGACGGCCGCGCTCCGGAAGATGCGCGCGCGGCAGCCAGGTCAGTTGGAGCCGAGGCGCGCCTCCCGTCTTCGTCGGGGTGAGCGTCTCGCAGGCCATGAGCCCGAAGCGCACGGTGAAGCCCTCGCGCGGCGCGAAGCCTTCGCCGCTGGGGAGCACGAACAGCGCCTCCTCCTGCGCGATGGAGGTGCGCACCCCGCAGTCGGTGCAGTAGGGGCCGGCTTCTCGCTTGCCCACCCAGGTCCGGCCCGCGGAGTCTTCAAGCGCGGCGAGCGCGAAGCAGGTGCCCGGCTCGCTCCTGGCCCACAGCGCGACCGTCGCTCCAGCGAACGGCGGGATGGAGAGGGGCGGCGTGAGCCCGTCCGCGCCGAAGGCGACGGGCTCCGCCGTGAACAACGTCTCTCCCTCGTCGAGCGGGGCTCGTGGCGGCGCTCCCCCCCCAGCGCACGCCACGAGCCCCACGAACGCGAGACTTGCTGCGAAGGCTCGCGTCCGCGCGGGCGTCATCGCATGAACTCGCGCAGCTCGCTGGGGGGCACGAACGCTCCAATGCGCTGCTGGAGATGGACGCTCGGCTCCCGAGGGAAGTGGGCGGCCAGGACGCGGCGCGCCTCGAGCTGACCGCGGGCGCGGCCCACCCACTCAATCACCCCCGCGCGCTCCTCCACGCTGGAGGCGCTGGCGAGCTTCCGCCCGGCCAGGGCCAGCTCGGCCCCTGTCAGGTCGAGCTCCGCTCCTGGCGCCATGTGGCTCAGGCTCCGAAGGATGGTGGTGCTCACCCCCGGGCTCGGCTCGCGCTCGAGCTGCGACACGAGGAGCGGCCGGGTGACCTCGGGCGAGAGGCGTCCGAGCGCCTCGGCCGCGCGCCCCCGCAGGGCGGGAGCCCCCGTCCTCAGCCGCTCGTCGAGCTCCGTACGGAACGCGTCGTCGCCGCTGTTGCCGATGGCGTCCAGGACGGCGAGCTCGTCGTTGCTGCCCGCGGCGCGCTCCAGCTCTTCGCGCAGCGCCGCGTGCAGCTCGTCGCGCAGCGGGTCGCCAGGCCGGGTGCGCCCCGCCATGCTCCCGAGCCCGAGCAGGCTCACGTTCGCGACCATGGGCGAATCCGACCCCCGGGCCTGTGCGAGCAACAGGTCCGCCGCCTGCCGCGACGGCTCGCCGTGGTCGGCCAGCGCGGACGCCGCCCGGCTGCGGTCGAGCGCCGAGAGGTCCCTGCTGACCAGCGCGTCCGCGAGCACCTGACGGGACTGCTCGGTGCCCGCCAGCTCGAAGGCCAGGAAGAACGCGGAGCGCGCCGCCTCGTCAATGGCCCCGCGTCGCAGGTCGGTGAGCAGCGCGGCGCTCTCCTCCGGGTGCGCGCGGAGCCACCCCGCCAGGAAGCGCGCGGCGGGGAACACGGCGTTCTTTCCTCCCTCGCCGAAGTAGGCGAGGAAGCGGGCGCGCGCCGCGCCAGCGTCGAGCGCCGCGAGCTCCGTATCCACGGGCGACGGCGTCGTCGGGTCCGACTCGAACACGTCCGAGAAGTCCGCCTCCCCGGGCGCCACCGAGTCACGCACGGAGACGAAGTGCCCGTCCTCGCGCACCAGGTGGAAGCGGTGCGTGAAGCCCTGCGGCGCCTCTCCAGGGAGGTGGATGCGAATCGTCTCCTGACCCTCCACGCGCCGCATCCAGCCGCCGCGCTCGGCGTCGAAGTCCGCCTCGGCCGTCGCGCCCAGCACCTGCACGCGCAGCCCCAGGCGCTGGGCGGTGTCGTCGAGCTGATACCGCGGCTTGGTGCGGAGCAGACGCGCCACGCCCCCCGGCGCCTCGTCACGACGGTACTCCGCGGTGTAGACGCCCACCCCGTCGCGCTGCTCGGCGCTCCAGTGCGTCGAGTCATCGCCGGGCAGCACGAACTCGAGGCTCTCCAGGAGCGTGCTCACCAAGCGACGGCTCCCGCCGCTCCAGCGCGGGGAGAACCCGATGCCAGTGAAGCGGCACCGCGTATCGACCCGCACATAGAAGGGGCCGTCTTCGAGCTCCACGGCGCTCACCCGCTCCTGGGAGAGCGCCTGCTCGAGGACCACTGCGCTCAGGGCCGCGCGCAGCAGCGCGGGGCGGCCCGCTTGCGCCTCCTCGACGACGACCCAGCTCAAGTGGCCCTGGAAGTGGTCTTCCACTCGCGGAGCGGGGACATGGTCGACGGTGGCGGTGGACTCGAAGGCGAAGGCCGCGGTGTCCTGGCGCTCGAAGCGGCACTCGGGGGCGCCCGGCGCGGGCTCCGTCGGTGCGTGCGTCACGGCCGACGACGCCCCTTCCTCCGGGCCATCCCACGTCCCGGCCACGATTCCCATCGTCGCGAGCCCGAGCCCGGCCGCGATGCCCATCATCCGCCCGTTCATTCGAGCACCTCGGCGAAGTCCATCGAGCGGTCGAGCAGCGTCTGGGAGAAGCGCCGCGAGCTGAAGCTGAAGAGGTGCACGCGCAGGGTGCGGCTGAAGCGGCGAATCCCGACGCGGCCCACGATGGACACGTTTCCGCGGATGAGCTGCATGCCGAGCTCCCAGTTGGCGTTGCCGAGCACCACCAGGCTCCCGTTGTCGCGCTGGCCAAAGGCCAGCGAGGCGGTGAGCGGGAAGTCGGTGTTGACGAGCTCGAGGTCGGCCACCACGGCGGCCTTGACGATGCGGACGTTGATGCCGCCCTCAATCGACGCGGTGAAGTTGAACCCGGGGGTGATGGTGCGCGCGATCGCCCCACACATGCCGAGCGCGTCCTCGCTCTGGAGCAGCTCCCCGCACCGCGCCGCGTCCGTCGAGACGGAGAGGCTGTCGTTCGTCGTCAGGCCGACCTCCCCGCCGAGGCTGATCTTGAAGCCGATGCGCACGGGGCCGAAGCCGAAGCCGAGGTTCGGGAACGCGAAGGACTTCGCCGCGGAGAACTCCTCCTCGTGCTCGAGGCTGGGGGCGCTCTGGGAGAAGCTGTGGATGCGCTGGTTGAACGCGTCGACCGTGAGCTCGTAGCCCGTCTCCCCCGGGTCCACGCCGAGCGTGGCCTGCCCCACGGCACGCGCGATGGTGACCGAGTACGGACGCCCGAGCTTGCCCTCGAGCTCGACCGCGCCTTCGATGCGGCTGGCGGCACCGGCGCGGTCAAGCCTGTTCTGCGTCGTGAGCTGCACCGCGATGCTCATGCGGTTCGAGCTCCCGAGCCTGCGGGTGAACTCCTGGTCGAAGCTGATGGACGTCGCGGCGGAGGACTCCGGCGTCTCCCGCACCAGCACGACCGGGACGACGTGGCAGTCGCTCGTGTCCCCTTGTCCCTCGTTGCCCTCCTGCGGGAAGTCCGCCACGAAGCACCCCCTCACCGCGAAGTCGCTGACGTCCGCCCACGCGCCGCCCTCGCGCAGCGCGGCGCGGGTCGCCCCCTCGGCGAAGAGCTCATGGGCGAACGTGTTCGCGGTGCCTGGCATCAACTGCTCGATGACGACCTCGTCGACGCGGCCGAGCTCCGAGCTCGCGTCTCCCACGGTGAGCGGAAGCCAGCCGCCCTCGGCGCCCTCGGGCGCGAGCTCGTACCGGAGCGTGGCGCGCGCGGGCATGGCCGTGAGGGCCTCGAGCTCATCGGGCTCCTGGCCGAACTGGAGGTCCCCGGTGATACCCGGCGCGTTCGCCTCGAGCTCCGGCGGCACGTCCTCCGGCGCCAGCCCCGAGACGTAGGGGTCGCGTCCGTTGACGACGAGCGTCGACTGGACGACCAGGCTGGGCGCGAGCTTCTCCTCGGTGGCGTCGGGGGCGACGTAGGGGAGGATGGCCACCGACGAGGCGGGCTCCATGGAGTCGTAGAGCACATCGATGAGCTTGTCGGTCCCATCGGTCGGGGTCGGCTCGATGTCGATGGTGTAGACGCAGCCTCGGCGGAGGTCCGGGGCCGACAGGTCGGCGACGCCCCGGCACGCCTGGTTGAGCTCGGCGCCGCGGGCCGCCTCGGTGAAGGTGACCGCCGGGTAGTCAATGCCGGTGTCCGGCTCGTCCCCGTCGAAGGTGACGCGCAGGTTCACCGCCTTGTCCACCAGCGCCCCGCACAGCGAGGTCGGCCAGATGAAGCCATCGACGATTTGCTCCTGACCGTCGCCAACGAGGTCGACGTCGATGGCGCTGGAGGCGCACTCGATGGGCTCCGCGGGGTTGGCGGGGTTCGCCTCGATGAAGCTGAAGCTGACGGCGACGTTGCGGGTCGCGGGCGCGGCCGGGTTGAGGCTCGTCGAGGTGATGCCGAACTGGATGGGCACGCGGTTGTTCACGAAGACGGGCTGGCTCAGGTCGTAGCGCACGTCGAGGTAGGTCATCCGCGCCTTCGTGAGACAGACGCCATCGTCGGCGCTGTTGGGGCACGCGGGCTCGATTGGCACGCCCGAGTCGGGCACGCCCGAGTCCGGCGCTCCGGCGTCCGGCTCGCCGGTGTCCGCTCCGCCGCAAGCGCTCGCGAGCAAGAGGAGGAGCGTCCCGAGGACGCGATTGCTCCGTCTGGAGCCGCGACTCAGGCCGGTGGACGGGGACTGCGCGGGGTTCTTCATGCTGGACCTCCAAGTGGGTGCCACGGTTGTCGGTCGGGGCCTAGGCAAGCGACGTACCAGCGCGCCGCGCGAGGGAGCGCTCGCTGCGCGCGGCCCTGCTTGTGGGGTGCGGCCTGTAGGGAGTCACCGACACCCCTTGGGGACGCAGCCGACAGTCGGCCCTGTGTTAGCTTCGCGGGCCATGTCCAGCGGAACGACGCGCCCGGATCGCCCCATGGGGCTCCCCATCCGCACGCTGACCATTGAAGTCGTGGGAGGCCCGGACCAGGGCCGCTCGCACACGGCGGATGGCGAGACGGTGACGGTGGGGACGGCGGAGAGCAACGAGCTGCGCCTGGTAGACTCCACGGTGTCCCGGTACCACCTGGAGCTCTCGCGAAAGGGAGACCGCGTCGCGGTGGCGGACCTGGGCTCCACCAACGGCACGGCGGTGGGGCCCACGCTCCTGGAGCGCGGAACGGTGGCGCCGGGGACCGTCCTCACGCTCGGGCGGACCTCGCTGCGAGTGGGGGATGGGCCCACGCGCACCGTGTCCCTCCACGACTCCGGGGCCCTGGGGCCGCTGCGAGGCCAGAGCGCGCCGATGCGGCGGCTGATGGCGCAGATACTCCGGGCGGCGCGGACGGACGCCTCGGTGCTGCTCCAGGGCGAGTCCGGCACCGGCAAGGAGCTCATCGCCCGAGCCCTCCACGACGAGAGCCCGCGCGCGAAGAAGCCCTTCGTGACGCTGGACTGCGGGGTCATCTCTCCCGGGCTCGTCGCCAGCGAGCTGTTCGGCCACGAGCGCGGCGCCTTCACGGGGGCGGAGCGCCGCCACCTCGGCGTCTTCGAGCGGGCGCAGGGCGGCACGCTCTTCCTGGACGAGATTGGCGAGCTGTCCCCCGCGCTCCAGACGGCGCTGCTGGGCGTGCTGGAGCGGCGGCGCTTCCGGCGGCTCGGGGGCAGCGAGGAGCTGTCCGTGGACGTGCGCGTCATCAGCGCCACCCACCGGGACCTCCGCGCCGAGGTCAACGCCAACACGTTCCGCCTGGACCTCTACTACCGGCTCGCGGTGGTGCGGCTGGAGGTCCCCCCGCTCCACCAACGCGTGGAGGACATCCCCCTGCTGGTGGAGCACTTCCTGAGCGAGGCCGGGTACACCGGCCCGCTGTCGGCGCTGGTGCCCCCGCCCCTCATGGCCACGCTGCTGGCGCACCGCTGGCCGGGCAACGTGCGCGAGCTGCGCAACTACGCGGAGGCCATCCTCGCCATGGGAGAGCCCCCCGCCCTGGAGCAGGCCGCGGGAGGCCCTGGCGCGGCCCAGGCGTCATCGCCCCCGGCGCCCTCCGTGGCCCTGTCCCTGGAGCGCGGCTACCGCGAGGCCCGCCAGCAGGTGCTCGAGGACTTCGAGGTCCAGTTCCTCAAGGCGCTGATGGAGCGCGCGGGGACCAACGTCTCGTTGGCGGCGCGGCTGGCGCGGATGGACAGGAGCTACCTCATCGACCTGCTCCACCGGCACCACCTGCGCTGAGGCTCAGGGCCGCCAGTGCAGATCCCCCGAGGCGCAGACGCGCACGCCCTGGGCGCACTGCTCGGTGAGCGTGTCGAAGCCCAGGTACACGTCTCCCTCGATGGCGTTGAGGGAGACGGGGCAGCTATAGGCGCACCCCACCAGCGCCTCCTCGCGCAGCGCCGTCACGCCGCCGGCCTCGAGCTCGTCGCAGGACTGGAGGGTCGCCGTGGTGCGGACGATGATGAACTCATCCGGCGCCTCGCTGGAGATGGCCGCGCCCGACAGGCTGCGCAGCGCCTCGCGCACCGCCTCCCGCGCCTCGGCGCGCGGCAAATCGGTGATGTCCGGCAGCGGGGTGGGGATGCACACGCGGTGCTCGGGCATCACCGCGCAGTCATGGTCCGCGCACCAGCTGACGAGCTGCCCCGAGCGGCACCCCGGAAGCCCCCCCAGCCGGACGAAGTCGATGACGAGCGAGGCGGGCACGGCCCCACCCCCGGCTGGCACCGCCCGTGAGAGCACGTAGGCGCCGTCGTCCTCCCGGCACAGGAAGCCGTCGAGCCCCTCGCCCTCCGCGCCGAAGGTGAGCCGCACCTGCCGCACCTCGTTACACCCGGTGAGCAGCACCAGGGCCAGGAGCCCCTCGAGGATGCGCCTTCTCAAAATCCCACCTCCGTTCGAACAGGCTGCCGCCAGAGCAGGGCGGTGGTCGTCGCGCCGGCGATGACCGCGGCCACGCCCACGGCGATCCAGAAGTCTCGCCGCTGGTAGAGGGCCGGCGCGGGCTCGACGACCTGACCCTGGATGAGCAGGTCCCTCAGGACGCCCTCCGCCGTCCCGTGGAGGGCAGTCACCTCGCCCTGGCGCTCCGTGCGAGCCGCCGCGCGCCCATGGATGGCCAGCGCGCCCCGCAGGCGGTAGCCCTCGCGCTCGGCCTCGGCGTTGAGCAGCACGAGCCGCGGTGCCCGGAGCGCGGTGGAGAGCAGTCGCAGCGAGCCCGCCGAGTCCAGGTTGGCGGAGGACTCACCGTAATGCGCGGCCCACTGGCCGGCGGCCAGCTCGGGCGAGGCGGGGAGCGTGGTGAAGGCCACGGCGAGCTCGGGCCCCTTGGCCGAGATGACCTGGACCGCGAACTGTCGTCCCTCCGCGTCGACGCGCACCATGTGTCGCCCCTCCAGGACCTCGAGTGAGCACGGCGCGGTGCATACGCCGGGCCGCCCATCCAGGGAGATGCGCGCGGGGCTGAAGTCGGAGGTGATGCGCAGCGTGGTGCGCCCCCGCGCCGCGCCTTGCTCCGCGCCGGTGACGAGCACGCGCCCCACGTCGGGAGGCAGCACGCCGATGTCCGCGGGCAGCTCCAGCCCGAGCACGCCCAGCTCCGAGGCCACCTGGAGGGCCGCCTCTTCGCGCCGCAGCCCCACCTGGCAGGCGACCTGCCAGAGCAGCCAGCGGGCGGCGACCTCGCGGTGACCCTGGCTCAGCGTCCTGGGGAGCACCCCTTCATCTCCGACGTCCTGGAGGCACTCCGCGAACTCCGCGTTGATGTAGTGCCGCCGGGCCTCCTGCAGGTGCCGCTCGACCTCCAGGAGCTGGACATCCCCTCCGGGCCGGGAGGTGGACGGGGGGAGCCCGGCGAGGCGCAGCGTCACGGGCACGCCGGGGGGCTGCTCCTGGGCCCACGCCTGGACGGAGGCGCGCGCCTCGGGGGCCCCCACGACGAAGAGCGTGACCGAGGGGAGCGCGGTGGGGGGCTCGGCCGCGGGCGTGGCGCCCCCCCAGAGCCCCAGGAGCAGCGCAGCGAGGGGGAATCTCCGGGGGGAGGGCCACGCGCGGCGGCGGTATATTGACGGTCGGGACTGACTCACCGGAGCGAGCCTCCAGGGGTGGAGTGAAAGCGTGGAGTGGGGTGGCCGTTATCGACTGGTGAGACAGCTCGCGCGGGGCGGGATGGGAGAAGTATGGGAGGCGAGCGCGACAGGGGAAGGGGGCTTCGCGCGGCGGGTGGCCATCAAGCGGCTGATCGCCGAGCACGAGCAGAGTCCCTCGCAGGCGCGGATGTTCCTCGACGAGGCGCGGATCGCCAGCCGGCTGCACCACGCCAACATCCTGTCCATCCTCGACTATGGCGTGGTGGAGGGCGTCCCGTACCAGGTGCTGGAGTACGTGGACGGCGTCGACGCGGAGCGGCTGCGGCAGCGCGGGCTCGAGGTGGGGGAGGACTTCCCGGTGGAGCTGGCGCTGCATGTGTGCGCCGAGGTGGCCCATGCGCTCCAGTATGCCCATGAGGCGAAGGATGGTGCGGGGGAGTCGCTGGAAATCGTCCACCGGGACGTGAGCCCCTCGAACATCCTCGTGTCGTGGACGGGCGACGTGAAGCTGGCGGACTTCGGCATCGCGCTGGCCAGGGACAGGCAGGAGCGGACGCTGGCGGGGCTGACGAAGGGCAAGCCGGCGTACATGCCGCCGGAGCAGGTGACGCGGGGCGAATTGGATGGGCGCTCGGACCTCTTCGCGCTCGGGTGCGTGCTGCACGCGCTGCTGACGGGGCACAGCCCGCTGGCGGGTGAGGACCGGATGGCGGACCTGCTGGCGGGCAAGGAGCTGGAGCTGTCGGACGCGCTCCCCGCGGACGTCCGAGAGCTCATCGCGCGAGCCGTGCGGAGGGCGAGGCATCAGCGCTTCCAGAGCGCGGCGGAGTTCGCCGAGGCGACCGGCGAGGTGCTCGCGGCCCGGAGCGGGCGAGCAGGGCGCGCGCTGCTGTGCGAGTGGATGGCCCGGGTCCGGGCGAAGGAGGAGGAGGCCAGGGCGCGGCCCGTCTCGGGGTGGGCGGGCTCCTTCCTGGAGGTGGAGCAGCTCCTCGGCGGGGTCGTCGTTCCGGAGCCAGGGACTGCGACGGGGGGCAGCGCCACGCCCCCACCGCGCATCGAGCAGCGCGCCCAGCGCCGACGGTGGCCCTGGCTCGCCGTCCTCGCGCTGGGGGGGCTTGTGGCCGTGTGGCCTTGGCGGCTTGGGCAGGAGGTCGCGCCGCCTGTGCCGGCGTTGCAGCCCGTCTCCGTGCCGGTGCCGCCCGCTCCGGAGAAGGACGAAGTCGCCCCGGCCGAGCGCTTGCCGCCCGCTCCAGTGCAGGCGCCCGTGACACGCGCGGCCCCGCGCGCGCAGGAGCCGCCCCCGAAGCGGCTGGTCCGTGCCCCGGCGCGCCCGGCGAGTGGCGGCTCAGGGGCGCTGACGGTGGGAGGCGAGGGGGCCTTGCGCGCGGTGGTCATCATCGACGGCGAGCGCCGAGGCCACGCACCGCTGCTCATCGAGCTCCCCGTGGGCGAGCATGTCCTGGAGCTCAAGACGCCCGATGGCCACTTGATTGGCCCGGAGCGGATCCAGCTCACCGAGTTCCACACCCCCGCCGCGCCGCTGCGCTGGGTTGTCCCTTCGGCGCGGGGGGCATCCGCGGAGTGAGGGGACGCGTTCGCCGGGAGGGCACGGGAATCGAACTCGCCAGGGGCGCCTCTCGGCGGTTTTGAAGCCCCGTCTCCTCGATGCGGGCTACTCCGGATCGAGCGCCCAGGTGCCTTCCTCCCAGCGTCGAAGTGTCATGATCGCTCCGATGGCGGCAACCCCTCCATCGTTCGCTGCCGCTTCCAGTACCGCCTTGGCTTCTTCCGTCCGGTAGCGGAGCAGAAACGCCGCCGCCATGGCTCGGACGTCCGTACGCGGATGCTTCAGCAGCACGGAGAGGGCGTCTCGCCCAGTATCCCCCTGCGCGCGGAGTGCCTGAAGCGCAGCGGTGTACTGCTTGGCGTGCTTGTTCCCCGTCCTGGAATCTCCTCGCTGAATGGCATCAGTCTGGGCCGCGACATTCCGAGCGAACTGCTCGACCCGTTCTTCCAACGTCATTACCAGACCCTCTTCGTCACGTTCTCAATGGCCAACAGCCCGAACTCGCGTTAGGCCACGTAGGATTGTGTGCTCAACCACTGCCGCACGGTCTGCGTGAACGAATCAGTAATGTCATAGCGGACCGACGACAGGATGGGAGCAACCATTTCCGTTTGTCGCGGTAGGCTGTGCACCATGCAGAATTGGCACTTCACGCGCATCCTCCCAATCCTGGCAACTGTGTGGCTCCTCGCCGCATGTGCGGAGGGGCCCATCGCACGGCCGGATGCCTCGGCCCGGAAGTGGATCGGCCCTTTGGTGAACGTGCCGGGCGGGGGCAGTTTCGCGCCGTCATGTACTTCGGCCCATGGCAGTGCAGCGCCCAGCTTATGAACTACTGCCGCGACAAGTGCGCTGGGAGCGGGCACGCCCTTCAGGGCTGCATGTGGCTGGCGGACCTGAAGATGGACTTCGCGGGTACGGTCCTGCGGGCCGGGAGCCGGTTTGGGATGACGCACTGCTGTTGCAACTACGCGACGCTCACCAAGGGCCAGAACGATCTGGCCAGGTCCCAGTGGAAAAACTTCCGCGATGAGTTCCGAGCTCGATGGGGAGAGCGGTTCGGTCAATGGCCCACGGACGCCAAAGGCGAGAACTTCCCAGGCCACCATATCCGCGACCTCCATCACGGAGGGAACCCCATCGACTGGGACAACATCATCCCGTTTCCAAAGGACCTCCACGAGACCCTACTGGGGCTCTACAACCAGTGCTATGCGAACAACCCGCCGTGGACGACTGCTGGGGTGGACTACCCCTATGGAGAGTAGACCCATGTCGATGCCCGCCCTGCTCGAAGAGGTGACGCGCCGCCACTTCCCCAACCCGCCTGCGACCCCGGCACAAATCGAAGCGTTCGAGCAAAGGGTCGGGTGGCGCCTGGACCCGGACCTTCGCGCCTTCTACTTGCACTGCGACGGCGCCAAGCTGTTCGATAGAACCAACCCTGAATTCGCCTTCTACCCGTTGGCGAAAATCCGTCGCGCGCGGATGGTGCTCCTTCAGGACGACACCGACAGGTCCGGGCCAGAGTCCTGGTACGCGCTGTGCGAGTTGGTTGACAGCAACTACATCCTCCTCGACGTGAGTCACCAAGAGGCGGGCCGGTATCCGCTTCGCGATGGTTACCGCGAGGCGTTCCCGGACCCGAACTACTGCTCGCAGATTGCGGCCTCGTTTTCTGAATTCCTCGCTGGCGCGCTCCGATCGAACGGGAGTTGGTTCTGGCTCCCGCCAGCGTGAGCTACGGCGCCGCCATGTCCTGGTTCGGCGGGTGTGGCTCCCAGCCTGTGCATGCTGCGCGCCGCACCTCGGCCCTCTGCGGCCCAAGCGTAAGCGTCCGGCCAACGACGTGCTGAGAGGCGTTGAGGCGAGAGCCGCCGCCGTGGACGCTGGCGAGCATGTCGAAGTCGGTGGAGAAGCAGGAGTGGTTCCAGGTCGCGGAGTCTTTCGAGGCGAGCGGGCTGACGCAGGTGGAGTTCGCGCGGCAGCGGGGCGTGCGGCTGAGCACTGTGCAGTCGTGGGTGTACCGTCGGCGCCGGCACCTGGCGGCGAAGGCCGAGCCGGTCCGCCTGCTGCCAGTCCAGGTGACGGCCCCCGTGGAGCCGAGCACCACCCTCGTCGAAGTCGTCACGGAGGGCGGGGCTCGCCTGCGCTTTGCCATGGGCGTTGACGTGGGGTACGTGGCCCGACTCGTCGCCGCGCTGGGGCGGTGAGGCGGTGTTCGCCCTTCCTGCGTCGGTGCGCGTGGTGCTGGCCACCGCGCCCGTGGACATGCGCAAGTCCATTGACGGCCTCATGGCGCTGGTGCGCGCCGAGTGGGGCGAGGACGTCTACTCGGGCCACCTCTTCGCCTTCGTCTCGCGCAAGGGGGACCGAATCAAGGTGCTGACGTGGAGCCGGGGCGGCTTCGTGCTGCTGTACAAGCGATTGGAGACGGGGCGTTTCCGGCTACCGCCGGTGGACGCGGGCGCGCAGGTGGTGCACCTGGACGCCACGCAGTTGGCGATGCTGCTGGACGGCATCGACGTGGCCCAGGTGCGGCGTCAGCCCGCCTGGACGCCTCCCGGGCGCACGGGCACCTGACGCGCCCGGCCCGGGACGCCTCCGCGCCGTGGCGTGTTGAGGCTACGTGCCGCGCGAGCTCCCTCAAGACCACTACTGTCCCTGGCGCGAAGAGGCGGAGGAACTCAAGGAGCGCCTGACGTCGCTGGAGGCGAAAATGGCGACGCTGGAGCGCCACGTCTTCGGCCGCAGGACGGAGCAGCTGCCGACGGTGGCCGCCGAACTGCGAGGGGACGGCGCAGACACGGCGGCCCAGGCCGAGGCCGCGAAAAAGAAGCGTCAGC